>JANYCH010000352.1 GCA_025360395.1 Cytophagales bacterium
CCAGATAGACCTGTTTTTATAATCGAACTCAGGTTAATATGTTTGTTAATCCTAATATTAACTTTAAATACCTACTAATGAGTAAATTAATATTTTTTAATATCTAAAGTTATCAGGACTTTCTGCGTTATTATTTGAAGAATCAGGATACTTGTTTTTCATTTAGAGAATCTTTTAATTGTAAATTTGGATTTATAATGGTTGATACATTTAAAATTTCAAATAAGCCTGCTTTCCTTAAATCAGGAGATAAAATTTGTATTATTTCAACTGCAAGAAAAGTTACTTCAATAGAACTGCACCCCGCGATTGAACTTCTGCAAAGTTGGGGATTGAAGGTAGTATTAGGTGAGAATCTTTTTGCTCAGCAAAATCAGTTCGCAGGCAGTGATGGGCAAAGGTTAATTGATTTACAAACAGCACTTGATAATCCTGAAATAAAGGCGATTTTTTGTGCGAGAGGGGGATATGGAACTCCAAGAATTATTGACCGGGTCAATTGGGAGAAGTTTGTTTTAAATCCTAAATGGGTTGTTGGGTTCAGTGATGTTACCGTGCTTTTAAATGCTATTCAGAATCTTGGAATATGCTCTCTTCATGCTCCAATGCTTCTTTTTTTCACCAGAGAAGAATATAGTGAGTCCGTGTTTTTACTTAAAGAATATCTTTTTGGTAAGTTATCTTCTCTAAACAACAAGCCTAACTTTCTTAATAAAACCGGTGAAGTAAGCGGTATTTTGGCTGGTGGTAATTTGTCATTAATTGTAAACAGTATTGGCACTGAATCTGAATTTGATCCTTCAGGTAAAATTTTATTTCTGGAAGACATAGATGAATATTTATACAATACCGACCGAATGATTCTTCAGCTAAAAAGGTCAGGAATACTTTCGAAAATTTCCGGGCTAATAGTTGGTCATTTTACGGAAATGAAAGACAATCAAACCCCCTTTGGAGAGAATGCTTATGAAATAATAAAAAGAAATATTCAGGAATTTGAATATCCAGTCGCGTTTGGTTTTCAGACCGGGCATGATGTTCAGAATTTTCCCATGCCAGTAGGAAATATGGTTAAACTACTGGTTTTGAATGAAGCCGTTCATGTGGAATTTTCTTAAATTGCCTTTAGTTTTATAATCCTTGACTGACAGGCTAAAAAAAATCCTTGATTTTATAATTTTGAACCCCTTTTTTGAAAAGGAATGGGACGATCTTATTTTTGAGGGTAGAAATAAGGCTTACGGTGCCTACGACCTTAGAAGAATTTTTAAAAAGAACCAGTTCCTTGGATTGGTTTCTACCGTCATCGTTTTTTCTCTCTTCATAATTTGGTTAGATTTTACCTATGACAATTCTAAACCGGCAAAGTTCGAGTTTGAAGAAATGATTGAATATAAAGGTTTTGACGCAAATTTACTCACTGTAAAGCCTTTGGAAAAGGAACAAAAAATTGAAGTCCCCAAGAAAGAGGAAGAAAAGCCTGAAGAAACTGTTAATAAAGATTTACCTCCTGAAGTCAAGGAAGATGTACCTGAAATTAAAGATGAAATAACTGCCAAAATTGACTCTGTAAAGAAAAAATCAGATACGATTGGAGGAACAGATGATAAAAAGAATCTTGCAGGCTCTGATTCAGGTGTTACAAAGGATGTATACACTGAGGGCCCCGCTAGTCCATATGGAGGGTTAGTTGAATTTCAAAAATGGGTTCAGGCTCATATAGTTAAACCACAGGCAGCTATCGATGCAGGCATTTCAGGTTCAGTTTTTGTGTCTTTTGTTATTGACAAAGAAGGGAACGTGAAAAATGTGAAAATGCAAAAAGGATTTGGGTATGGCTGTGATGAAGAAGTCGTAAGGGTAGTAAGCCTTGCCCCGAAGTGGAAACCGTTGGTCAGAGCAGGTTATGCAGTTGAATCAAGGTTTTCCGTACAAATTTTTATACATTGATTAATTATGAAGCCTTATTCACAGGCAAATGATTAGATTTGTTGTAAACTATATTCTTAATTATTAACGATTAATTAGAAAATGAGCATTTTTTATACAAAGCCAGTTAAATCTTTAATAGACCATTCAAATGCTGATGAAACTAGTTTCAAAAGGACCCTTGGGAGATTAAATCTTACAGCCTTAGGCATTGGCGCTATAATTGGGGCGGGAATTTTTGTTTTGAGCGGACAGGCTGCAGCCCAATATGCAGGGCCGGCCATTATTTTATCTTTTATTATCTCAGCTGTTTCATGTGCTTTCGCAGGCTTGTGTTACGCAGAACTGGCCTCCATGATTCCTGTGGCAGGAAGTACTTATACTTATGCCTATGCAACATTAGGAGAACTTATAGCATGGATCATTGGATGGGATTTAATTTTGGAATATTTATTTGCGGCTTCCACTGTTTCTGTGGGCTGGTCAGGTTATGTCACTAGTTTTTTGAAAGATTTTGGAATTGTTTTCTCCCCGGAATACATTGCCGCGACCGGAACAAAAATGGTAAACCTGCCTATGGAAGGCTGGAAACCTTTGACTCATCAGCTAACTCAGGCATTGGCGGATAAAGGCATTTTAGTAGATCAGCTGCAGCATACGACTGCGATAGTAAACGTCCCTGCCATGTTAATTAACCTTATTTGTACAGTCATACTTGTCATTGGGATCAAAGAATCCGCGAATGTTAACAATATCATGGTTATTCTGAAAGTTGCTGTTATACTGTTGTTTATCGGCTTCGGTTTTTTCTTTATCAACTACGACAATCTCACCCCTTTTATCATTCCTGAGACCATCGATGCAGCAGGTGTTTCGCATTATGGATGGAATGGTATTTTGACTGGTTCTGCCGTCATATTTTTCGCTTATATAGGTTTTGATGCAGTTTCAACAGCTGCTCAGGAAGCTAAAGATCCCCAAAAAGATGTTCCTTATGGGATTCTTGTGTCGCTTGCGGTTTCTACAATATTATACATTCTGGTGGCTTTAGTACTTACTGGAATTGTAAACTATAAAGAACTTAATGTATCTGATCCGATTGCATTGGCAGTTAATACTATGGGCGAAAGCATGATTTGGTTAAGGCCAGTTATAAAGATTGCGGCAATTGCCGGGCTTTCTTCTGTTATTTTGGTAATGCTAATGGCACAACCGAGAATTTTTTATTCAATGGCGAAAGATGGGTTATTGCCAAAATGGTTTTCAGATATGCACCCAAAATTCAAAACCCCTTACAAGAGTTCCATCTTATGCGGTTTGGTATCGATGGTAATAGGCGGTGTACTTCCTATTGATATTTTAGGGGAACTTGTATCCATTGGTACGTTGCTTGCCTTTGTAATTGTTTGCGCTGGAGTCATGATCCTTCGTAAAACCCGACCAGATATTCCTAGAGTATTCAGAACACCTTGGGTTCCTTTTGTTCCAATTGTAGGAGCGTTGATATGCATGTGGCAAATGTCTTCTTTACCTTTGGATACCTGGATAAGGTTGTTCGTATGGTTGGCTATTGGTTTGGTTATCTATTTTGCTTTTGGTAAGAGGAACGCTGCGAAACAAAGGGAAGAATCTATATAAAAATGCGTCAGGATTATTTGAAAGGAGATGGGGATAATCAACCTTCCAATGAAAAGGAAGTTGATAAAGCGTTGCGCCCACTTTCTTTTGAAGATTTTGCAGGACAAGACAAAGTAGTGGAAAACCTTAAAATCTTTGTGAGGGCTGCTGCTCAGAGAGGTGAAGCTTTAGACCATGTATTGCTCCACGGACCACCAGGCTTGGGCAAAACCACTTTGTCTAATATTATTTCAAATGAGCTTGGAGCAAATATTAAAATTACATCCGGACCAGTATTGGATAAACCCTCTGACCTTGCAGGGCTTTTAACGAACCTTGAAAGCTTTGACGTTCTTTTTATAGATGAAATTCACAGGCTTAATCCAATTGTTGAAGAATACCTCTATTCAGCAATGGAAGATTACAGGATAGATATTATGCTTGATTCTGGCCCCAATGCAAGGTCAGTACAAATAGGACTTAATCCTTTTACGCTAATAGGAGCAACAACAAGGGCTGGATTACTTACTGCGCCTTTGCGTGCCAGGTTTGGCATTAATGCTAGACTTGAGTATTATAATGCCCAGCTTTTAACGGGAATTCTGGAAAGGTCAGCCAAAATTTTAGGTACACCAATTGAAGACAATGCTGCATTTGAAATTGCCCGCAGAAGTAGGGGAACACCAAGGATAGCTAATAACTTATTGAGACGGACCAGAGATTTTGCTCAGATAAAAGGCAAAGGGACCATCACATTTGATATTGCCCAATTTGCCTTGTTGGCACTCGATGTAGACCAGGATGGTTTAGATGAGATGGATAACAGGATCCTAACTACAATCATTGAAAAATTCAAAGGCGGGCCCGTAGGTTTATCTACGATTTCGACTGCTGTAGGTGAAGAAGCAGAAACTATTGAAGAAGTTTACGAACCATTTCTGATTCAGGAAGGATATTTAAAGAGGACTTCCAGAGGGAGGGAAGTAACAGAGTTGGCTTATAAACATTTGAAAATGATACCTCCAGCAAGAAGCGGAACCTTATTTAGTTGATTATGCAATAAACAAAAGAGCGCGGCTTCCATCCGGAGGCCACGCTCTTTATAATTAATATGCTAGTTTAAACTCAACACGACGGTTTTTAGACTTACCTTCTTTCGTTTTGTTATCAGCAACAGGAACAGTATCGCCAAATCCGGTAGCGGATAACCTTGAAGGATCAATTCCTTTTTTGATCATATAGTTTTTGCAAGCATCAGCACGTTTCTGTGATAAAGCAAGATTTTTTTCTGGTTTGCCAACATTGTCAGTATGCCCTTCTATATTACAAATCAAGGTGTTATCATCCTTCAAAATTGAAACCAATACATCCATATCGTCTATTGATTCATTTTTTATAATATCTTTGCCAGTTTCAAAATAAATACCTTTGGCTGATTTAGCCGCTTTACGTACAATCTCTTCCGCAATCTTTGGACATCCTTTGTCTTCGGGCGATCCTGCCAAATCTGGGCATTTGTCCTTATTATCTGCAACGCCATCATTATCTTTATCAGGGCAACCTCTAAGTGGTACAAGGCCCGCAACAGAAGGGCAGGCATCTTCACTATCCTGAACTCCATCGCTATCAGTATCCGGACAACCTTGAAAACCCAGAAGGCCTTTCACTGAAGGACATTTATCATCAGGATCTGCAATTGAATCGCCATCTGTATCTGCACAACCTGCAAAAGCCATAGTTCCTGGTACTGAAGGGCATTTATCTTCCGCATCAGTAATACCATCTTTATCGCTATCCGGACAACCAGCCATTGTAGGCAAACCTGGTATTGTCGGACATTTGTCATCTTTGTCCGCCACTTTGTCTCCATCCATATCCGGACAGCCTCCATTTTCAACAGATCCTTTGATAGCAGGACATTTATCGTCTGAATCCATTATGCCATCTCCGTCACCGTCCATACATGAAGTAGTTGCTGCATATAAAGTTGAAACGCAAACTGAATTTGAACTCAAAACAGATACTCCGTTACTGGTCACAACATTACAACATTGGGAAAAAGTTTGATGCGAGCTTAGGGTAAAGCCGCAAACAGCAAGGGCCGTAAAAAGGGCCTGAAATTTTTTCATAATTTGTTAAGGTTTAAGTAATTTAATTTTAAAGATAACAAAAAATGCAAATAGTTTCGGAATAGATCATTTTTAAACCTTCTTTTTACAATTTGTTATAAATTTATTAAATTTCGATCAATTCTTTAAGCCTTTTGGCGTTAAAAGCAGCAAATCCATATTGATCGTTATCAAAATAAATATAGACTTGCTTTCCCTGATTTGCCCAAATTTTGCATTTTGTTGCCCAATCATTTAGAATTTCATCAGAATAGCTCCCCTGGTATTTACCTCCCGGTCCATGTAACCTTATGTAGGTGAAGTCTGCAGTTACTTCCATAGGAGACAAGTGATAATCGATTTCGTAAATACAAAAAGCACAATTATATTTTTTTAACAATGTATAGACTTCATCACGATACCATGATTGATTTCTAAACTCGAATGTATACTGATAGACTTTAGGTAAATGAGATATAAATTCATCAAATCTTTTCAGGTCAATATTCCAGAATGGAGGCAATTGAAACAAAATAGGACCTAATTTTTCACCTAAATAGCTCACATTTTCAAAAAATGAAAGTGTGCTTTCAATAGGATCTTTTAGTTTTTTCATGTGGGTTATATACCTGCTTGCCTTTACAGAAAAGACAAAATCGTCCTGGACAGAATTCTTCCAGTTGGTAAAAAAATCTGGCGGGGGAAGCCTGTAGAATGAATTATTTAATTCCACAGTATTAAAATGCTTCAAATAATAAGGTAACTGTTCATTGGATTTGGTTTTAGGTGGATAGAATGTTCCAATCCAATGTTTATAATGCCAGCCAGATGTGCCTATTAATATTTTAGGTTTTTTCATATAGAAGGAACAAAAAATCTATACCATACAAAAATTAAAAATTAGTAAAATTTAAGGTGATTTATTTAATTAATTTTAAACATGTTGATTAAATATATTTTATCTGTAATTATGCAAATATTTCAATTCCCACATTAAAACCAGATATTTGAATACTTATTTTATATCAAGTGTAATTTAAATGACATCTTTAATTCCAATAAAGATTTAAATCGCCTTCGTCTTTATAACTTAATATTAATATAGTATATGTACAAACATGTAAGCTATCTTTACATTGAAAGCCAACCATCCAAAAATGATTTTTAACTTAACTACATTAATAAGGCCACATTTACATAATTTAAAACCTTATTCATCAGCCAGAGATGAATTTAAAGGGCAAGCTGAAGTATATCTTGATGCTAATGAGAATCCATTAGGTTCAGTAGGAGATGGCCAATTCAACCGATATCCGGATCCTCTCCAAGCCAAACTTAAAGAAGAAATCAGCAAAATTAAGGAATGCGTACCTTCACAGATATTTCTTGGAAATGGTAGTGATGAACCTATTGATCTGTTAATCAGGATTTTTTGCAACCCCGGCACTGATAATATCCTGCAATTGCCACCTACTTACGGGATGTATCAGGTAAGCGCTGATACAAATGGAGTTGCTGTAATAAATGTTCCGCTTTCTGAAGAGTTTCAGTTAGTTAAGGAACAGGTTTTTAAAGCTACAACTGCACATACAAAAATCATTTTTATATGTAGTCCAAATAATCCAACTGGAAATATTATTAAAAAAGAAGACATTCTTGAGATTGTAAAAACTGCACCAGGTTTGGTGGTGATTGATGAAGCCTACATTGATTTTTCAACTGAAAAGTCGTTTATCACTGAACTAAAAAATTTCCCCAATCTTATTGTATTACAAACATTTAGCAAGGCTTGGGGATTGGCAGGAATCAGGTTAGGTATGGCTTTTGCTTCTGAAGAGATTATTTCTTTGATGAATAAAATTAAATTTCCTTACAATATCAGTATACTCACGCAACAGGTTGCACTTAGGGCACTATTGAAAGTTGTTCAAAAGGAAAAAATGGTTTCAAAAATTCTTAAAGAAAAGGAATGGCTGATAGAGCATTTGATTGATGCTAAATACGTAGTTAAAGTATATCCTTCTGATGCTAATTTCCTATTAGTAAAAACTACAAAAGGGAAATTAATTTATGACAAACTTGTTGAAAAAAGCATCATTGTCCGTGACCGATCTAAAGTTCAGCTTTGTGATGATTGTTTACGAATTACAGTGGGAACAGAAGGAGAGAATCTGGCTTTGATGCGTGCATGGGAAGAATTAAATCTATAAAAAGTCGCTTCCTGATTTATTTTTATTATTGCCTTTTTTTAGATCATTTGTTCATACTTAAGATTGGGGTAGTACTTTTATATCTTTAATTGTGATCTTATGACATTACCAAATGCATCCATCATTGGTTGTGGTAACCTTGCCTTTCATTTAAGTAAAAATTTAGAAAATATTGGCGTAAATATCATAGATATATACGGCAGAGATATAAAAAAGGCAAGGAAGCTAGCATCCAAGCTTTATAATGCACAACCATGCGATAATTTGGATTTTACTTTCAGCAAAGCTGATTTATTTTTTCTTTGCATAAGTGATGATGCAATTCAGGAAATTTCAAGTACAATTTTATTGCCTCAAAATGCTGTGCTAATTCATTGTTCAGGGGCTGTTTCATTACATTCAATCTCCCAATCTCACAAGAGAGCTGGTGTTTTTTATCCAATTCAGACATTTACCACTGACAGGAAAATCAGTTTTATAGAAATCCCCGTTTGTATTGAGGCCAGTTTGCCAGGTATTGAAATTGTTCTGGAAGGTCTTGCAAAAAAATTGAAAGCTAAGCCATATTTTATGAGTTCTGAGCAAAGGAAGGTTTTGCACCTTTCAGCAGTATTTGCTTGTAATTTTAGTAATCATCTCTTTTCTATCGCAAAGCTAATTTTGCAAGATCAGGGACTCCCATTCAATCTATTACATCATTTAATTGCTGAAACTGTACAAAAGGCCATAGAGAATGATCCCCAATCTGTTCAGACTGGTCCAGCCATAAGACGGGATTTGAAAACAATGGCTATTCATGAAAATTTGTTAAACGATACCGTAGAATGGCAAAAATTATATTCGTGGTTTTCTACTGATATTAACAGGATAAATGAAATAAAATCACGTTAATTATTATGTATTTTATGTTGCATAAACTTACATTTAATTAAATTGTTTGAAGTTGTTTTTTATATCCTAGAAGGTTATATTTCAGTAAAGGTAAATCACTAATAGAATTTCTTAAGGTGATTTGCTTTTTTATGAATTTTTTATAATTTTCAATAATTTAATATGCAGGCTGTTACAGAAAAAAGCTCTGATCTGTTCCTTAGTATTCCCATTAGCCTGTCCATTATGGATGAAAACGGAAGATTAATTGACGCTAATCCTTTTTTTTGTGAGTCTAAAGGATTTGAAAAATCCCGAATTCTTGGTAAAACACTTTTGGAATTAGGTATATTAAGTTTTGAGAAGTCTATTAGCTTATCTCATGCTATCTTAATTGGCAGCGGGCATGTACAAAATTTCGAGTCTTCCGATTTTTCCAAATCCAAGCACCTATATTCAATATCCGTTTCTCCGTATCGATATAATGAATCAGATTATTTATTATTCACGTACCAAAACATTACCAGATATAAGGTTTATGAAGAAAAGCTGCTAGAGAAAAACAATTCGCTGGAAAATATTACCAAACATTTTCCTGCAATGATTTATAATTATTGCAGAGATGATAAAGGGGATATGTCATTTGATTTTGTTAGCAACGGATGCGAAGAGCTAATGGGCTATACAGCTGAAGAGCTTATGAGCGATTTTTCCATTTTATTTGAATCTATTCATCCTGAAGATCTGACAGGAATGATGGAATCAATAAGTGCTTCAGCAGATAATTATATAAACTGGGAGCATGAATACAGACTTAGACATAAAAACGGGAATTATAAGTGGGTTCAGGGAAGATCTTCGCCTTTTAAAAAAGAACGGGGAGCTATTTGTTGGATTGGGGCAGTTATAGACATATCAGACAGGAAGCGGGTAGAAGAAGAAAAAAATCTTTTAGAACAAAGGCTTTACCATTCTATTGAATACACTCCAAATATGGCAATCCAATGGTATAATTCCGCAGGGAATGTTATTTACTGGAATAAGTCTTCTGAAAAATTGTATGGCTATTCTTCTCAAGAGGCTACTGGTAAAAGTCTTGAGGATTTGATTTATTCGAAAGAGGAAAATCAGACCTTTTTAGAAATATTAAATCAGATAGGGCTTGCAGGAGAAACATTTGGACCTTTCGAGTCTGAAGTAAGAAATAAGAATGGGGAAAGTAGGGTTGTTCTCGCCTCTACTTATATGATACCAGGTTTGAATAAAGATCCTGTATTTGTGTGCATGGATTTTGACATAACGGAACATAAGCAATCGCAAAAGGAATTAGAAAGAAGCGAAGAAATGTTAACTGCTATCACTTCTCTTTTGCTGGACGTTGTATGGATATTAAATAAAGATGACATTATTGTTTATAAATCTAAAGAGTCTGAGGTACTTGATCAGGAATTAGGCACTGGCATTAAAACCAGCCATGTTCATGCTGAAGACCTGGCAGGGGTTCAAAATGCATTAGTGAGGCTTAAAAAAGTTCCTTTTGGGAATGATAAGGTTGAATATAGGGTTTACGACAAAAATGGAAATATTCGATATTTAGAGACTTTTGGAAGCAATCAATACCAAAATTCGGCAATAAATGGTCTTGTTTTAGTCACAAGAAATATAACAGAAAGAAAAGAGGCTGAAAATGAAATTAAAAGATCCAACCTGTTTCTTCAAACCTTATTAAATACTATTCCCGTCAATGTTTGCTGGAAAGACTTGGATTCCAAATATTTAGGAGCGAATACTTTATTTCTAAATAGGGTTAATCTACATAATGAAAGTCAAATTGTAGGAAAGACGGATGGAGATATATTTGGCGAGCATTACTCAGCTATTTTTGTTGCAAGGGACAAAGAAGTGATAGAAAAGGGGAGCCCTTCAATTTTCTATGAGGACGAATATGAAGAAAATGGTCAGTTGAAATGGATGCTTAAAAGTAAAGTTCCATTAAAAGATTCCGAGGATAAGGTTATTGGGGTTTTAATTGCAGGCCAGGATATTACCGAACGAAAAATCAATGAACAAAATGTTAGAAGGAAAAATGAAGAACTTGTAAAAATCAACACTGAGCTTGATAGGTTTGTTTACAGCGCATCACATGATTTAAGGGCTCCTATTGCTTCAGTGTTGGGTCTAATTGAGGTAATGAAAATGGAAGATAAACCAGAAATGATCCATAAATATCTTGAAAAGCAAAAAAAAGCCTTGAAGAAAATGGATGATTTCATTCAGGAGATTGTTCATTTCTCCAGAAATGGCAGATTGGATGTTGTATGTGAAGAAATCGACCTCAAATTTTTAATAGAAGAAATTTTCGAACAATATAGCTACCTGCAAGATGCCCAATCTATTGAAAAGAAAATCACAGTTACTGGAGAAGGGGTATTTTGTTCAGACAAACAACGGTTGAATGTTATATTTAGTAATCTGATTTCTAACAGTCTTAAATATGCTGATAGTAATAAAGGGAATCCGTATTTGCATGTCCATATTGAAATTACAAAAGAGCGGGCAATAATAATAATGGAAGATAATGGAGAAGGGATACAGGAAGAATACAAAGAAAGGATCTATGATATGTTTTTCCGGGCAACTGTAAATAGTTCTGGTTCCGGAATTGGACTATATATTGTCAAAGAAGTAGTAAATAAACTAAATGGAGAAATTGGTTTTTCTTCTGATTTCGGTTTGGGAACCTGCTTCAGGATTAATATACCTAATCTTAAAGTCTAGGAGTACTAATTAAAATGCATTGAAATAACCCTCTCCTGCATCAAAATCAGCATAATTAACGGTTATTTCTTCATTAATACTTATATCATAAAGAGCTAAGGAATTTCCCTCTTCATCCTGAAAAGTATTTGGTTTATCTGAATGGTTAAAAAATCTTGAATTGTCCAGAGGCAATTTCCATTCATTGGTTTTTTTGTCCAGATATCCATGAACCCTGAAAACTGATTTCATATAATCTGAAAAACCTTCAAACATTGCCTGTGTTAAAATCAATTCAGAATCGGTAAAATTTTTCCAAATTAAAGTCCCTTTTGGAATAAACTGATTTGAAAACAAGCCTAATCCACCAATCGAACTTGGCCTTACTTCTGTTTTAACAGTAATCAAAGGAATGGATATTATTGTATCAAAAGAATTTCTTAAAAAAAGGAAAGCCCTGCATTGGCAGGGCTTTCAAAAAGTTTTTAATTATTTAACGTCAAAGGTACCACCTCCAATATTGTAACCCTCGCAAAAAACCAAGGTCGTATATTTTCCTGCAGTATAATTAAATCCTTTAGGAATCAAAAAGGTAACTTCTTCATTTGCATTGGCAAATGGTATAGTTTGACTGAAAGTATATTCTACTTGTTGTCCTTCTGCAGACTGAAAAGTTCCGCCACCATTAACAGGGTCACTAAAAACTTTTCCAGATGGAGGAATTACAGCTATGTAAAAGGTTTTATCGCCTTTTTTAGCAGCTTTGTTGTCGTCTATTTTAAATTTAATTTTCATTTGAGAAATCTTGCTGTGTTTGAATTCTCCGCCTTCCAACTCTTTACCGTTTTCTTTAATTGCAAAAAACTTTAGGCCTTCAGTTTTTAAAATAGAAGCGTAAGCTAACTGGTTTTCAAGATCTTTTTTAACGGTCGAAACTCCTGCCAGAGAATCATTTATCCTGCCTTTTTCTGTGCTTAAGTCATTTACTTTTGATTCAAGGTCTTTGTTTTTACCAGACAATTCAGCAATTTCTTTGTCTTTAGCTACAAGTTCTTGCTTCATGCTTGCAATCATGCCTTCCAATTTGCGTTTTTGCTGCGCATTGATTTTTCCCGTAGCCACTGCTTCTTTTTTAAACCTGTTCAATTCTTCTATTTGAACATTTAATGAATCATTGTTCAATCCTAAAGCTTCCCTTTCGCGTTTTACTCTTTCAAATTCAACATTGAGGCTGTCCAGCTCTTGAATTTTTGATGTCATTTCTTCACTCTTTGTATCAATTGTTGTGGTTAAGTCTTCTATTTCAGTTTTCTTTGAAATATTAGAATAAACGAGATAACCGATAATTGCTAATTGAAGCACTATTACGGCAATAAGTGCTTTGGTTGAAGAATTTTTGTTGGAATCCATGTGATAAAATTTAGGTGTTTAAAAAGCTAGTTCGTAAAATTGTGGCAATAAACGATATTTTTTTTGTACAAAAAACCCTCTATATTTTTTTTATGCTTATTGCAAGCGTTTAATATTTTGGGCCAATCGACCCAAAAAACTATGCCAGATGCAGAAATCCTTATTTCAAATCTATACAGGGCACAGCAGAGTGATGATATAAATTATGCTGATTTCTATGAATCGTTGTATCAGTTTTATCAGACTCCTTTAGATCTTAATTCTTGTGATCCGGAAGAATTAAGAAGTATTTACATATTAAATGATATTCAAATAGCAGCAATAATCCTGCATATAAATGTTTACGGACCTTTTGCTTCTGTTTATGAATTACAATCATTACCCGATTTTTCCATAGAACTGATAAGGAGCCTGATGCCATTTGTTACCATCCGATCTTCAGACGAAACCTGGAAAGGACTTGGAAAACAATTGACAAAACCAGATCAGAATTATTTTTTATTGAGATCGAATTCTGATCTTGAAAAGGCCAAAGGATATATAAGCCAGGGCAATAAGCCTCCGGCATACCAAGGTAATCCTCAAAATTATTACCTAAGATACCGTTTCCAGAAATATAAATCATACAGTTTTGGCCTTACCGCAGAAAATGATGCAGGCGAAAAGTTTTTGTTAGATCCAAAAAATAAAAAATTTGGATCCGACTTCTTGTCCTTTCACGTCATGGTATTGAACAAGGGAAAAATTAAGAAAATTATCTTAGGTGATTATCAATTGCAATTTGGGCAAGGTTTAGTATTGTCCGGAGGCTTTTTTACGGGAAAAGGTTCAGAAACAATTTTATCAGTCAGACGGAGTTCAACAGGGATCAGGCCATATACTTCCTTACTTGAAACAAGTTACCTGAGAGGTGTGGCTGCAACAGTTGCATTGGGCCCAATTGAAGTTACACCATTCGTCTCTCAAAAGTTTATTGATGGATCTGTTTCAGATGATACAATTCAAGATAGGGAAAATGCTGTTATCCAGTATACCGGCCTTCACAGAACATCTGCAGAATTACAATCAAGGGCTTCGGTGAAAGAACAAATGGCCGGAATAAATGTACATTATTTATCAAAGGCTAAAAATTTACAAGCAGGGGCCAATTTCTTAAATGTTGAATATGATAAAATATTAAAGGTTTCTCCAAGGTTCTATAACAGATATGAGTTTGAGGGTAACAGCAATCAGAATGCAAGCTTCTATTACTCTTATTTTTTCAGGAATATAAGCTTTTTCGGTGAAGCAGGTCTAAGTAAGGGAGATGGGAGAGGAGGAATTCAGGGTGTGATGTTTTCTTTTGGGCCAAAGGTTGATTTATCAATGGTTTATAGAAATTATAATAAAAGTTTACATACTCCTTATGGAAATAGTTTTGGTGAAAATTATAAAAACTCAAATGAAGAAGGAATTTATTGGGGATTAAAAATCAGGCTGAGTGCAAAAACTGAGTTTACCGGATATTATGACACTTATAAATTTCCATGGTTGAAATACCAGGTATCAGCGCCTTCAGCAGGTAAAGAGTATTTG
>JANYCH010000377.1 GCA_025360395.1 Cytophagales bacterium
CCCCAGTTTAGAAGTAGAGAAAATGGCAAGATTGGGCTGGCGACAAGTGAAGGGTTGAGTTGAGATGAAATTCAGTTAAATTATGAAAGTCAGTAAAGGAAAAAATGAGTTTGTCACGTGGCTCCATTGTCCTTACATCAAGCCCTGGTACCTCCTTCAAATAAATAGCATGAATTGTAAGAATAGTAATTCTGTCAAAATGTCGGAAACAAACTGTTACGTGTTATGTTGAAGGCTTTAGGGATATTAATGCGGGTTGAAAACGTTCAACTACAACTCAAAACGGAAAACCCGGAATTAAGAACTGCATGACAACATTGAGCAACCTGCCTTCTGGCTGGCCCAACCCGGTCTTTTAACCATAAACTTGTCCCATTTATTTGAATACGGAGTTTTGATAGCTTCTTGTAATTCCTTGAACAATTTGTCATCGCCTTTCACCAGTTCTTCAGCAGACTGATGCAGCAGGTAATTTCTTAATATAAAGCGGGGATTATTCGCTCGCATTATTTCAGCTGATTCGCTTATGGAAATATTATTCTTTTTAATTCTCTCAGCATAAGCAACTAAAACCTTTGTTAATTCCGAAAGTGAAATTTCATCCGGTTGAATATAAAAACTATTCTCAAAATGTGTTTTGACTAAACCTGAATCAACTTTTTCTAAAGGAAACTGAATGAGCAACTGATAAAAGATGGTCATATCCGGTTGCACTTCTGTTAACACTTTTTCAATCTGTGTGATCAACTCAATATCTTCATTATAAACTTTATCGAAGCCGAGCTTGCGGCCCATCATTTCATAATAAGTAGTCCAGAATATCTGTTCATACCCCTGTAAAACTTTGCCCAAAGGTTCAGTGTCTTTTAATAAGGGAGCAATGGCATTGGCCAGGCAACCTAAGTTCCAATAAGCTATGGAAGCTTGTTTTCCAAACGCATATCTTTTTCCAGGCAAGTCTGTTGTGTTAGGAGTAAAATCAGGATCATAATTATCCAGGAATGAATATGGTCCGTAATCTATTGTAAGGCCCAAAATTGACATATTGTCGGAATTCATAACACCGTGCACAAACCCTACACGAAGCCATTCAACAACCATTTTAGCTGTCCGTTTCACTACTTCACCAAACCATCTTACAATTTTGTCTTCACCTTTAATTTCAGTAAAATATCTTTGAATGGTCCAATCAATAAGCTTTCTTAAATTTTCAAATTCATTTCTTGAAGCTGGCATCTCAAAATTACCGAACCTGAGAAAGGTTGGGGCCACCCTTGCAACAATGGCACCTGGTTCATACGCAGCGTTTCCGTTATAAAACATATCCCTTAAAACATTATCTCCTGTAGAAACAAGACTAAGAGCCCTTGTTGTTGGAACACCTAAATAATACATGGCTTCACTCATCAGATATTCCCTGACTGAAGATCTTAAAACTGCTCGTCCGTCTGCTCTTCTTGAGTAAGCCGTAGGGCCAGCTCCTTTCAATTGGATCTCCCAGCTGCCATCATGCATGGGCCATTCTCCGAGCGTAATCGCCCTTCCATCTCCCAGTTGCCCAGCCCAGTTTCCGAACTGATGTCCTGCATAACAAGCTGCATAAGGTTGCATTGTTGTAGTAACCAGATTCCCGCCAAGGATTTCAATATCCGATGCCTGAGGATTCTCAATTCCCAATTCTTTTGCCAGATCTTCTGACCAGCCAATAAGGTCAGGTTTATTAACTGGCGTTGGAACAACAAGGCTATACAACATTCCCGGGGTCTGGCGAGGATGGGTCTTGCCACTTTTATCTCCTGGAAATGCATTGACAAAGTCATTACTGTATTCTTTATTGCTTAAAGTATTCATGCTATCTTTTCTGCTTGCTTAATATCAGCTGAATAATCAGCCCCAAGTATCTAACAAAATTTTTCTTTATAAGGTTAATTAAAGAATAGCTTAATTAACCTTTTCTCTTAATGATAAATCCAGCCTTAACTTACTCAATTGATAATCAGGCAGCAATCAATAAGGTCTAAAATAATCTTTTATCCTTTCATATTTTCGGTGCAACAGACAAACTATTGTTGAATAGATTTGCGTTATTATAAATCATTTCAATATGGCACTTATCAATCCTTACATTAACTTCAACGGCAATGCCAGGGAAGCATTCAATTTTTATAAATCAGTCTTTGGCGGTGAGTTCGCGACCATTATGCTTTTCAAAGACATGGCTGGACCTGAAAGTCCGGTAGCAGAAGTTGATGCAGATAAAATTATGCACATTGCTTTACCCATTGGCCAGAACGTTTTGATGGGCAATGACATTCCTGAAAGTATGGGAAGGGTTAATGAAAATGAAAACAGGTCCAAAATATCTGTTAGTGCTGCAACCCGTGAAGAAGCAGACAAATTATTTAAAGGACTTTCTGCAGGTGGAAGTATCGAGTTTCCGATTGGCGACAGTCCATGGGGTTCGTATTTTGGAATGTTCAGAGACAAATATGGTATAGAATGGATGGTGGATTATGACCCCAAATTTAAAGGCAAGGTATAATTAAACTATCAGCTCTATAGATTATGATACTGGTGAGTTTCTATGTAAGTCTCGCCAGTTATCATTTTGGCTTTTTTTAAGAAGCAATTCATGCTTTAATTACAAATTCACCTTTAAAATAAAAAGCCAACAAACCCTCCACGGCTTAAATTACAGAAGCAACCAAATAGTTCGGTTAGAGTTTGATCATACCTGCTTTGGAACTATTTACTCTTTGTTAAATAGAAACCCCTTAAATATTACTTTAACAAATCAGGTAGACTTTTAATTAAGATATAAGGCTAGGCAAGGTTTTTTAGGAGCAGTTTTGTTTAAACTATAATCTGAATATTTAATCAAAAGGCATGCAAAAAGCTTTAAAGCCGCTTTTAATCCTTGGTTTTTGTGGTGTTCTAATTTTTGAAGCCTTTTCAGGTTATAAGGTCTATACCTTATCGCACAGGCAGGAAAAAA
>JANYCH010000392.1 GCA_025360395.1 Cytophagales bacterium
TAATAATTGTATTGTCTTTGAAGATGCCCCGGGAGGGATCAGGGCTGCTTACAGTGCTGGTATGAAAGCAGTTTCCATACTTACAACCCATAAAAAAGAAGAATTTGAAATGGCAGACCTTTTTATTGATGATTTTAATGATGAAAGACTTTATAGTTTTATCAAAAAAGAATGGGGAATTCAAAATTAAAATCTGACAAGACAATGAAAGTTTTAGTTTTATTTTGCTTTATAACATCATTAAAAACAAGCACATGGGCTCAAACAGGTTGCCCTTCCGGATATGAAAATGGCCAGAATACTATAGTTAATCCAAATTTTGATCAGGGCCTAACAGGATTTTATACTGATTATAAAAAGAATCAATCAAAAGAATGGTTTGAAGGAAGTATTTACGTAACAGATAATCCAGCGTCTGTACACAACAATTACAAACTTTGTTTAGACAGTTCCTTCAGGAATTTTAACCAAATGCTGATAGTTGACGGGGCTCAGGACAGAAGTAAAATAGTCTGGCAACAAAAAGTAAAAGTAAAGGCTGGAACGGAATATTATTTGAGCCTGTTTTTTGCGACACTTTTAAAACCAAATCCAGCCCAACTAGAAATAAGCATAAACGATAAGCGGTTACCGAAACCATTTGATTATCATTATCAGCATTGCCGGGGAAGTTTATTTTTTTGTTTTTGGAACTCTGATATGGCAACTGAAGCAGATATAAAAATCCGGGTAGTGACTAATGAGATTATGGGAAATGATTTTGTATTGGACAATATTCAATTTTTCAGCTGCACGAAAAAGGAAGAGGTGTTGCCTGTTGAAAGAAAAAAAGCAGACTCTGTTGTTTATAATTTTACTGCTAAAAACAATGAAGGTTTAATTGTGAAAGAAGTGATGGCTTCAGTAAAAGCTTTAGTTGATACATTCCAGATTAAATCTAAACCAGACTCAACCGGACACTTAAGTTTAAAATTAAAAAATCGTCCTTACATCATAAATTTCAGGGCAAAGGGTTATTTTAATTTGTCAGACAGTTTAAAAGCACTTTCAAGTGATTCTATTTTTAATAAAGAATATTTGCTATCCGCTTTAGACTCCGGAATGGTGTTCACCTTAAAAAACCTTGTTTTCGATCGTTCCAGTTCTGAGTTATCTGAAGAGGCAAAAACAGAATTGAGTAATCTCATAGAATTGTTAACCGATAACCCCACTATTTCGCTGGAAATTAACGGACATACAGATAATCAGGGAGATGCAGTAAAAAACTATGATTTGTCGTTGGAACGCGTGACAATTGTAAAGAATTACCTAATAGAAAAGGGCATTGATCAAAAAAGACTTAAAGGAACCGGTTTTGGAGGTACAAGGCCATTGATTGGATACGGAACTGATGATGAAAGAAAAGCCAACAGAAGGGTAGAATTTGTAATCTTGAAGAAAAATGAGAGGTAAAAGATCCAAAACTTCAATAAAATCAGGGCAGGACCCGGGAACAATTTTTTATGTTGGCGACCAACTTGAGGGATCGCCAACAAAATTAAGCCTTATAGAATACAGTGAGAATTTTTTTGAAGAAAAAGAGCTTAAAGCTATTTCAGATTGCGTGCATGCACCTGAAATTAATACTGTTAAATGGCTTAATGTAGATGGAGTACATGACAGCAAAATCATATCAGACATCGGAGCCAAATTTGACCTTCATTCACTTTTGTTAGAAGATGTAACAAATACTGATCAAAGACCTAAAATAGAAGAATATGAAAACATTCTTTTCATTATTGTGAAAATGTTAAGTTATGATTCTGTAAAAAAAACAATTGAGATTGAACAGGTAAGTTTGGTTCTTGGACCCAACTATTTAATTTCTTTTCAGGAGGACATAGAAGGTGACTTATTTGATAATTTAAGACAACAGCTCAGGGCAGGCAAGCAAAAAATCACAAGTTCGGGGGCTGATTATTTATTATACCTCATGCTTGACATAATGATTGATCATTATTTTGTCATGCTCGAAAAAATTGGTGCTGAAATGGACGATATGGAAGATTTCCTTATTGAGACCTCTTCAAATGACATAATGAAAGATATTTACCGCTTGAAAAGAGAACTTATCATGTTAAGAAAAAACCTCTGGCCAATGCGTGAAATGCTTGCTGTATTAGAAAGGACTGAATATTCATTATTATCTAAATCAAGCCATTTTTATTTCAGGGATATATATGACCATGCCATACAGGCCATTGAAACTATTGAAATGTATAGGGATATGCTTTCCGGAATGATGGAGATTTATCTTTCAACGGCCAGTAATCGCCTGAACAGTATTATGAAAGTACTTACCACCATTTCAACCATATTTATTCCCTTGACTTTTATAGTGGGTGTGTATGGAATGAACTTTGACTTTATGCCAGAGCTTCACTGGAAATATGGCTATTTACTTGTGTGGGCTTTCATGGCAGCCTCTGTAGGTTTTATGATATATTATTTCAAAAAGAAAGAATGGTTTTAATATTTAAATGAGAAAACCTTATAAACAATAAAAGCCTCACGG
The DNA here is from genome assembly GCA_025360395.1 of Cytophagales bacterium. Lineage (GTDB taxonomy): Bacteria > Bacteroidota > Bacteroidia > Cytophagales > UBA9547 > UBA9547. The sequence goes on from JANYCH010000392.1 coordinate 2,555, forward strand.
GAGGCTTTTAATCAGAAATGTCAGTTAGATTATACAGTAAAACTTGCTTCAATATAATGCATAAGCCTGTATTCAGAATAAACCATTTGTTCATCCACATGCACCAATTCTAATAAATCACTTACAATCTGGCCTTTAATTTCTAAAGACAACCTATACTTTTTACTTAAAGCTTCAATAATTTTTATCCTTTCAAGATCTGTTTTCATTTCGGACGCTATTCTCAGATTGTCAAGCAAATTGGCAACATCCACATTTATATTTGGAAAGTTGTTTTTCAATAAATGTGCCAAACGATGATGGATCAGATCTAATTCAATTTTGGCAATGGACATATCTGCATTTGCGATAGAAAGATATAAGTAGGCAATATATTCTTCTACCTTCCAGTCAGCAAGAATAGTTTCCATTTTTTGATCCATTGTTTTCATACCTCGGGTGTTAAGTGATTCTATGTTTTCTAACGGCATAAAATTGCTAAGGTTGGCCTGAAATAAGAATCATAAAGTTTAATATGCTCCTAAATATTACAGCAATTTTTTGGTAAGGAATCAAATGTCCTATAACAATTTTTATTAAAAATATACGTTAACAAGTTATTGGCGCATCTTTGTATGTGACTTTAATTCACTTCAATACTGAAAATCCGCACTTACATATTTTTTTTTTTGCTGGCCCCTGTGCTTCTGTTCGCACAACAAAGCAGCAAGAGAACCAGGTGGATTAATCTAAAAAACGGGGATTTAATACTCGATAGCCTTTCCATAGATCCTTCCTCATTCCAGATATTAAAGCCGGATAGTGCAAAAGCCAGTGCCATATTTGATCCCGGAGGTAACAAAGTAACTTTCAAATCTGATAGTGGAGGTCCGGACTCAATTCTGGTCACCTACCGTGTTTTTCCTTTTAACTTATCTAAAAAAATATATAACCGCGATTTCAGGGTTTACGACTCATCAAAGTACTTTGTTGATAAGATCCCTAGAGGGGGTAACTATTATGAGAACCGTGACGAATTATTCAGCACACCAGGTTTAACCAAAACCGGAACTATCAGCAGAGGGGTTTCTTTTGGAAATAATCAGAATGTATTCGTCAATTCTGCCCTGAACCTACAATTAGAAGGACGAATAAGCCCTGAAATTTCTATACTTGCTGCAATATCAGATCAAAACATTCCTATTCAACCAGAAGGCAATACCCAAAGCCTTCAGCAATTTGATCGGGTTTATATCCAATTGTCTGGGAAGGGATCTACATTAACAGCTGGAGATGTCCTTTTAAAAAGCAAAGATTCTTATTTTTTAAAATATCTGAAAAACGTTCAGGGTGGGTTTACTGAAGTGGCTTATCAGCCAGTTAAAGGTAGTTCTGCCACCACTTCTATTGGAGCTGCGGTTTCCAAAGGAAAGTTTAATTCTATGTTCATGGATGCAGTTGAAGGTTTACAAGGACCTTATAAATTGAGAGGACCTAATAACGAGCGGTTTATCATTGTTATTTCAGGCTCAGAGAAAGTTTATTTAGATGGCAGACTCTTAACAAGAGGATTCAATTACGATTATGTAATTGACTATAACCAGGCTGAAATTACATTCACAAACCAGGTTCTGATAACTAAATTTTCAAGGATAAGGGTTGATTTTGAATTTACTGATAAAAATTATTCCCGGACTACTGTGGTGGCAAGTCATTACCAGAAGTATAAAAACATAAATGGATTTTTCAATTTATACAGCGAAAAAGATAATCCCAATGCCCCCATTACCGCACAAATCTCACCGGACGATATAGAACTTTTAAAAAAAATAGGTGATACTTTATCTAAAGCAGTAACTCTTGGTGCTGTCGCTGCAGAGTACAGTACGAATCAGGTCCTTTATTACAGAAGGGATACTATTATTTCTCCGGATGCTAAGTTTATTTATACAGAAGTTAATCCAGGTGTTCAGGTATACCAATTGACGTTTTCAGACCTTGGTTTAGGGAATGGAAATTATAATCAGGTAAGCAGCACTGCAAATGGAAAGGTTTATGCATGGGTTGATCCCGTTGGTGGAATAAAACAAGGTCGGTATCAACCTATCAGGTTGCTTCCTGTTCCTAATAAAAAGCAAATGTACAATGGCGGATTAAGTGTTGACCTTAATAAAAATGATAAAGTATATGCCGAATACGCAATGTCTGACCATAGTCAAAACCTTTTTTCAACTGTAGACTCTTATGACAATGTTGGAAATGCTGTAAAAGTGGGCTATGGAAGTAAAGGAAAAGACATAGGGCTGGGAGATTATCAGTTGATAGGAAATGTTGATTATGAATACCTTGATAATTTTTTCAGGCCAATTGACAGGTTTAGGCCCATTGAATTTGACCGTGATTGGGGAACACAGCAATATGATAACTGGAGTACTGCACTTGCCAAAACTGCCGAAGATCATGTCGCAAATGCAAGTGCAGGATTACGGAAAGACGATAATAATTTAATAAACTATCGTTTTAGCTACAGACAAAAGGAGGGTTTTGTAAATGGAAGTCAGCAACAGGCATTGTTGAATAAAAAAATAGGTATCTATCAAATAAAATCCAACTTCTTTATCTTATCAAACGATCTTGTCAAAACCCGTTCTGAATGGCAACGTCTGAGTTTGGATAATTCATTGGCATTTAAATATTTAACACCAGGATACAGATATAGTTTTGACAGAAACCAGGTGGTAGGTGGGACAAGGAAAGATTCTATTGTTGCAAGTGCCTTATGGTTTGAAGAACACCGCATTTACCTTAGGAAAAATGATACTACCAAACTTACTTATTATACTGAATATAGTTTCCGGACAGATAATACCCCTCTAATGGGTGAAATAGCCAATAAAATATTTTCAGAATCTAAAACCTGGTCAAATACCGCTGGTTATAAACCCAATGAAAACAATACTTTCAATTTACTTTTTACGTACAGAAACCTTGTTAATAAACGAGATACCACTTCAAAAAGAATAGAAGAAACAATTATGGGAAGGATAGACTGGGCATCTGATATCCTGAAACGGCATATCCGGTCAGAACTTACCTACACAGCGCAAACGGGACGGGAGCAGGTAAAAGAATATGTTTTCATAGAAGTTCCTACAGGCCAGGGACAATATAAATGGATAGATTATAATGAAGATGGGATAAAGCAATTAAACGAGTTTGTAGAAGGTATTAATTATGATGAAAAAATTTACGTACGCTACTTCACTCCTACTGACAGGTTTGTAAAAGCTTATACAAACAACATAAATTACCGGATCAATTTGTACTCGCCCCGCAGCTGGAGAGACAAAGGCCGGATAAAAAAATTAATCTCCAAATTCTCTAACACATCCTCATGGAGTGCTGATCGCAAAACGCTTGATGAAAGACCAGGTGCCAGGTTTGTGCCTGGTTACTCAAATATCGCCCCAAGTGATGTTTTATCAAATTCCAATAATATAAGAAGTACCTTATTTTTCAACAGATCAAGTCCCTCTTATGGAATCGACTGGGTTTACATTAATAATTTTCAAAGAACATTTCTTTTTAACGGAACAGATACAAAGAACAATCTTGAATATCAATTGAACAGCAGGCTAAATATCCGGTCTTTGTTCAATGTTAAATTAAACCTTTCATTAGGTAAAAAAGGCCTTACTTCAGATTATCTGACTAACCGTAATTACACAATATTGAAACAGGAACTAAATCCCGAATTAGCATTTCAGCCTAATGAAAGTTTTAGGTTAACCGGTACTTTCCAATACATTCCCAAAACCAATATCCATTCATTAAACAACGGAGAAAAAGCTGTTTTTAATAATTTCGGCCTAGAAGCAAGGTTAAACCAGGTCAACAAAAGGACTTTAACATTAAATGCCAAATACATCAATATAGTTTTTGAAAATGCCATCATCAGTTCTCCTCTTGGTTATGATTTATTAGAGTCTTTACAACCGGGAAATAATTTTACCTGGCAAGCCAACCTACAGCAAAAACTTGCCAGCGGTCTCAACATCAACCTTAATTATGAAGGAAGAAAGGCACAGGACCAACCTACAGTCCACATTGGCAGGGTTCAGGTAAGCGCTATTTTTTAGAATTCTTGAGGAACCTTGTTTCAATTCAAAATTCTGGCTTGTTTTGTATAATCTAACAATTCTGTATGCTTAAAATAATTTCAATCTTCTCCATTGTCTTGTTATTATTTCACGCTGGGGAAAAACAAACTGCCAACCAAACCAAATCTAAAATCCTGATAGATGGTTTAGGCGTAGAAAAAGCTTGGAATACTGCAGACTGGAAACCTTTAGACCAAGCCTGGATAGGAAAAAACCCAGACGCGACCGATTTCAGCGGCAGGTATAAATTACTTTGGGACGAGAACCAATTATATCTATTGGCAGAAATACAGGATGATACTTTAATAGATATTTACAAAGACAAATTTGATTCATGGTGGGATGATGATTGCCTTGAAATATTTATTGATGAAGACGCATCGAAAGGAGAACACCAGTACAATCATAACGCTTTTGCCTATCATTTGGCCCTGGATGGCAACGTTATAGACATGGGACCTGATAAAAACCCTCATGTATACAACAACAATGTAATATTTAAACACACCCAAAAAGGAAAAATTACAACATGGGAATGTGCTGTTAAAGTTTATAAGGATGATTTTAAAGATGATGTAAAAACAAATGTTCCGGTTAAGTTAACCAAAAACAAAAAACTTGGATTTGCATTGGCTTATTGTGATAATGATAAGAGTGAAAGAAGGGAAAACTTTATAGGTTCCATACCTGTGCCTGGTGAAGATAAAAACAGAGGCTGGATAGATGCCGGAATATTTGGTGAGTTGATTTTGGTGAAGTAATAATCTATAGTTTATAATGACCTTGATATATCTTATATCTAATTATATCAAGGTTTAAATACTTGTTTATAAGCACATTCCAGTGCATCAAGTAAAAGTTCTTTTCTTAACCTTTCAATTTCAAATGTAGTCCAACCTTGCAGACCCCATTTATTAGGAACTGCATATATTAATTGTTGATCAAACGAACAGAATACAGATTGATCAATTAAATTCAGTTTAATATTGGCTGTTTGATTTGCTTCAAATAAAGTGGCAAATATTCTTTTCCCAACTACTTTGTATGCTATCCTGTCAAAATGAGGGTTGGCTTCTGTACCGTTAAACGAAAGGGCCAAATTTTGAAATTCTTCAATTTTCATATTTAGTAGTCGAATAGACCAATTTAACTTAAACAAAGAAGGACCATATTTTATGGTCCTTCTTATGTATCAAACGTAATGTTCTATTTTATATCAGCGTGAATATCTAATCTCAATTGGATTTTATCTTCAATCAGTTTATCACCTAAATCCTGAAAAAAGTTACCTGAGTTGTACTTAATTTCATATGCAGTTCTGTCAAATTCTGCATCACCTGTGATAACTATTGATTTCTTAACATACTTTATAGTTGACATAAAATCAATAGGTTTCTTAATACCTTTAATTGCTAACTCTCCTGATACTTTATAATTAGGTTGTCCTTCAGGAACATCCAATCTTTCAGCCTTTATAATTTTAAAGGTTGAAGTTGGGAACTTTGCTGCAAAGAAAAAATCAGGTGATTTTAAATGGTCAACCAGATTTTTGTTGAATCCGGCATCTTTAATATCGGTATCAGTTATACTTTTCATGTTGATGTACATAAAACCTCCTGTAACAGTCTTGGTATCAATTAAAACTGTCCCAGATTGAATTGTCACAAAACCGGTATGTTGCTTGCCCACCCCTTTTCCTGTCCAGAAAATTTTGGATTTATCAACATCTACAACATAGGTATCAGCCTTTTGTATTTCGACAGGTTTGTTTTTAATATCTTCCTTTGTTTTATTCAAAAATGAACTCAGGATTAATGCAGAAGCAATTATACCAACAGCAAAATAAGTTTTTTTCATGTCAAATGGGGTTTTAACTGAACTATGGGTTAAAAAAAGTGTAAACAAGTATAACTAACTTCCTTTTTAAATGCAAGGGTTTAGGTTCATTTCTGGGAAGGCGCAAGCTGGTTCAAAACGTTGTTCATCCAATCTTCTGGTATATTTTTGATGTTTTCCCGCAATGCCTTCCCCCAGTTCTCGGAAACGTTTGCCACATCTTCTTTCATAAACCGCTGCTCTGCAAACTTATAACTACCCTTATTGTATAGGATCACATCTATCGGAAATTCAACATCATTTGCACTTACCCTGGTTGAATCAAAAGATAAAAAACCAGTCTTCAAAGCAATTTTCAAGGGGGTTTCTGATGTTATAGTGCGGTCTAGGATTGGTTTCCCATATCCAGAATTTCCTATAATTACAAAAGGCGCTCCCTCTCCTATTTCAACCCAGTTCCCTTCAGGATAAAGCATAAATAGTTTGTGCTCTTCATCATCTTCAAATTGTCCTCCGACAATGGCATTTAGGTTAAAACGAAATCCGGATGATTCCAGGGCAGCTTTATCTTCAGCCGCCACCCTTCTTAATTGGGTAGCGAATGCATTCACAGCCTTGTACATTTTATTGTATTGCCCGTCATTTTCTTCAATAACCTCCTTGAAATAAGTAAGAGCTTTGTCACGAACGGATCGAAGGCCGGAGGTCATAATAAAGATCACATGCCGTCCTTTTTGGTGAACAAAAAGTTTTTTTCCTATTGTCGTTTCTGTTCCTGATGTTAACCTGGTATCTGCAATAGCAACTAACCCTTCTTTGAGCTTAATACCTAAACAGTATGTCATCTATTTATCTTATGGAGACCGTAAAATTAAGGGATTTTGTTAATTTTGACCGTAAACTTTTTTATCTGAAACAAATACAAAATTTATTAAGATTTTATGCAATACGACGTTACTGTAATAGGCTCTGGGCCAGGTGGATATGTAGCAGCAATCCGTTGCGCTCAATTAGGATTGAAAACCGCTATCATTGAAAAATATTCAACACTTGGAGGTACTTGCCTTAATGTGGGTTGTATCCCTTCCAAAGCACTTCTTGATTCTTCAGAACATTTTGCAAATGCCTTTCACACTTTCAAAGAGCATGGAATTGAAATAAATGTTCCTAAGGTAAACCTTGGGCAGATGATAAAACGCAAGGGTGAAGTAGTAAAAGCTTCAGTAGACGGGATAAATTACCTCATGCGTAAAAACAAGATTGATGTTTACCAGGGTATGGGTTCTTTCGTTGATAAAAATACTCTAAAAATAACCCAGGAATCGGGTGAAGAAAAAACAATTCAATCAGGGAAAGTAATCATTGCAACTGGCTCAAAACCATCTACTTTGACTTTTGTACCTGTCGATAAGAAAAGGATTATTACTTCAACTGAAGCTTTAAATTTGACTGAAGTCCCTAAAAACCTGATCTTGATAGGTGGCGGAGTAATAGGCCTGGAACTAGGTTCTGTTTATGCACGTCTAGGCGCGAAAGTTTCTGTAATTGAATATACAGATGCCATCATTCCCACAATGGACCGTGCATTAGGTAAAGAGCTTCAAAAAGTACTCACTAAGATCGGATTTACATTTTATTTTAATCACAAAGTTACCGGGGCGACAAATTCCGGTAACGAAGTAACTGTGAAAGCAGAAGATCCATCCGGAAAAGTAATTGATTTTAAAGGCGATTATTGCATTCTTGCTGTTGGCAGAAAACCTTATACTGATAAGCTTAACCTTGATAAAGTTGGCGTAATGTTGGATGAAAGAGGTAAAATAGTTGTAAATGAACATCTTGAAACAGCAGTTCCAGGTATTTATGCTATTGGAGACGTGATCAAAGGAGCCATGCTGGCCCACAAGGCAGAAGAAGAAGGCACTTATGTAGCGGAAACTATTGCCGGTCAAAAACCGCATATAAACTATAAGCTTATCCCTGGCGTTGTTTATACCTGGCCAGAAGTAGCAGGTGTGGGATCTACCGAAG
>JANYCH010000396.1 GCA_025360395.1 Cytophagales bacterium
AGGATTAACAGAGACTTGAAGGTTATTTATATTAACGATGCCGTATGTAAAAATTTTAACCAGGACAGGGGATTTTTTATAGGTAAAAGGATAACTGAAATTTTTGCTAAAGGCGATCTTAAAATTATATTTTGTGATAAAATCAACGAGGTATTAGCTTTGGGAAGGAAATTTCTTTCCAAATGGAAGGATGGGCAGATGAGTTTCAGTATTTACAATTTAATCTTATCCCATTAGAAAAGGAAGAAGGAAAAGTTCAGCATGTATTATGTATAATTAAAGACATTACAGCTAATAGAAAACATGAAGGGGAATTAAAAAGCTCTATCAAAGAACTGGAAGTTATTTCGGACCAGTTGATATACCAAAATAAACTGCTTCAGGACTTTGCTTATATAACTTCACATAATCTTAGGTCACCTTTATCAAATTTGAAGGCTCTGGTACATTTATATGAAATATTCGAACCAGGTTCTGAAGAAAAGAAAACTGTGTTTGATAAAATAAAAATATCCCTGGACTCTCTTATAGGTACTGTTAATGAGTTATCAACAAGCATCAGTGAAAAAGGAAATTTAAAAAAGGAACTGGAAACGATAAATTTTCAGAAGCAACTTGATGAAATCAGGGAATCTCTATATTCACACATAGAAGAATCGGGTGCAGTTATAAACACCGATTTCTCAAAGGCTCCAAATATATTATATCCTAAAATTTACCTTGAAAGCATATTTTTGAATCTTTTGACCAATTCAATTAAATATAGATCTTACGAAAGGCCACTTATCATCAGCATCGAGACATTCAGAGAGGATAACACAACTATTCTTTCCTGGAAAGACAATGGTATAGGAATAGACCTGAAGAAACATGGTCAAAGGCTTTTTGGATTAAAAAATACTTTTCATGACCGGGATGATTCCCGAGGAATAGGACTATACATAACCAGGAACCAAATTGAATCTGTAGGAGGCACAATCTCAGTTGAAAGTAAGTTAAAGGAAGGCAGTAATTTCATTATCCGCTTTGAAGATTTGACTGCCAATTAACTGCTTGCTTGGTATTCTGAAAACACAAACTTTTCTAGCTTCTTAAATATTTCTAAAGCAGCCTTTGCGTTCGGTATAGAAAATACAGTTAATACCAGTCGTCCCTTTACCTCTGCGAGTTTGCAATTTTGGGCATTTTCCTTAACAAATGCCAGCATTTTGCCAAAGATATCTGACTGAAAATACCTTTCATTGTCACCTGAGATAAACTGTGCTTTTAAAGCATCGGCTTTCAATGTTAATTTATCAAAGCCGAGTTTTTCTGCCATCCAACGCATTCGGACAGTATCTACAAGTTCAAAAAACTGAATTGGCAAAGGTCCGAACCGATCCTTTACTTTTTCTATGAACTTGCTTAAAGATTCTTCATCGTTGATATTATCCAGTTCTGTATACAGTCCAAGTCTTTCAGATATGTTAGAAACATATTTATCAGGGATTAATATGGATAAATCTGTTTCAATAGTGCAATCCTGTACTAAAGGTCTGAGGGAGTTTAAATCGTCAATGAAAAGGTCTTTAAATTCAGTTTCTTTAAGTTCTGCAATGGTTTCATCCAATATTTTATGATAGGTTTCAAAGCCAAGGTCATTTATAAACCCACTTTGTTCACCTCCAAGTAAATCCCCCGCACCACGAATATCAAGGTCACGCATGGCTACTTTGAAGCCATCACCCAAATCTGTAAATTCTTCAAGTGTAGAAAGTCTTTTTCTTGCATCGCTTGTTAAAAGGGTAGGAGCCACAGTAAGCAAATAGCAATATGCCTTCTTATTTGATCTGCCAACCCGGCCACGCATTTGGTGAAGATCTGAGAGACCAAACATATGCGCCTGGTTGATGATGATGGTATTGGCATTTGGGATATCGAGCCCTGATTCTACAATGTTGGTAGAAACAAGTACATCAAATTCACCTTCTACAAAGCCTAACATGATTTCTTCCAGCTTATTGCCATCCATCTGGCCATGGGCAACTCCCACTTTGGCATCAGGAACAAGACGTTTTATTTTATCAGCAAAGCCATAAAGGTCCGCTACTCTGTTATGGACGAAAAATACCTGGCCATCTCTTTTTAATTCCTCTGATACAGCATTTCTAATCAGGATATCCGAAATAGGGTGAACTTCTGTGGTAACCGGCTGGCGGTTAGGAGGTGGTGTTGCAATAATGGAAAGATCTCTTGCACCCATCAATGAAAAATGCAGAGTTCTGGGGATGGGAGTTGCGGTAAGTGTTAGGGTATCAACATTCACCTTGATTTCTTTCAGCTTCTCTTTAACTGTAACCCCAAATTTCTGCTCTTCATCAATAATAAGTAGTCCCAGGTCTTTAAATTTCACCTCTTTGCCTATAAGTTTATGGGTACCGATAAGGATGTCAATTTTTCCGCTTGAAAGTTCTTCAAGGGTCTTTTTAACTTGTGCAGTTGTTTTAAACCGGTTGATGTAATCTACCTTACAAGGAAATTCGGACAGCCTTTCTTTAAATGTTTTATAATGCTGAAGGGCTAAAATGGTGGTGGGTACTAAAATGGCGACCTGTTTGCTGTCTGCGACAGCTTTAAATGCAGCTCTTATTGCCACTTCAGTTTTACCAAATCCTACATCACCACAAACAAGGCGGTCCATTGGATGTGGTTTCTCCATGTCCACTTTTACATCTGCTGTAGCTTTTGCCTGGTCTGGAGTGTCTTCGTATATGAAAGAAGTTTCCAACTCTCTTTGGAGATATGAATCTTTGGAAAATGAAAAGCCCATGGCTGTTTTTCTCTTTGCGTATAAACCAATGAGTTCTTTGGCAATGTCCTTGACTTTCTTTTTAACCTTTTTCTTTTTCTCATCCCACTCTGGTGAGCCTAACTTGCTCATTTGAACTGGTGAACCTTCTTTTCCGCTGTATTTTGAAATTTTATGTAAAGCGTGGACCGATATATAAAGCAGGTCATCGTCGCGGTAAAGGATCCTGATAGCTTCCTGTAACTGGCCGTTCACTTCTTTTTTTTCCATTCCTGCGAACCGGCCAATTCCATAATCCTGATGGACTACATAATCTCCGGGCTGCAACATTCGCAATTCCTTTAAGGTAATAGCTTTTGTTTTGGAATATCTTTCTTTGGTCCTGTTTCTGTAAAACCGGTCAAACAACTGGTGGTCAGTATAGCAAAGAATTTTAAGGTTTTCATCTATAAAACCTTCTCTTAACGAAGCATGAAGGTGCTGAATTTTGATTCGAGGGTTTATTTCCTCAAAAACCGATTCCAGTTTTTCATATTGAGCAAACTGTTCTGCTGAAATGATGAGTGAAATATTGCGTAGCTGCCAATATTCCAAATCTTCTGCCATTCTTTTGAAATCTTTAGCAAAGGAAGGCTGGCTCTTTATTTTTAAAGTGAAAGTCTCAGAATCAGATAAAAAGGTATTTTGTCCGAATTCTATTTTATTGAAATTGAGAATCGCTTCAGTGAGGTTTTCTTTGGTTTCAAAAAGCTGTTCTGGTTTTAAATTAGAACCTTGAGAAACTTGCTTTTCATATTCGCTTGTAGCTTTTTCCAGGTATTTTTCAGCAACTTCTCCAACTTTGCTGAAATCCCTGATCCATACAGTAGTCCCGCTTTTGAAATATTTGAAAAAATTCTCCCTGCTTTCTGTTATCAGTTTCCTTGCCTGCATATCAGGAATAATGGAAATCTGTTTTCTGAACTCTATGGATAACTGGTTATTAGGATCAAAGGTCCTTATTGTTTCTATTTCGTCTCCAAACAATTCTATCCTGTATGGCAACTCGTTGGAATAGGAAAAGACATCTACTATTCCACCACGGATAGAATATTGCCCAGCTTCGTAAACAAAATCCGTTTTTTCGAAATCGTAAGTGCTTTGAAACTCTCCTAAAAACTCCACATCAAATTTCTCACCAACTTTAGCAACAAAAGTATTGGCAACAAGTGTTTTTTTATCTACTACTTTTTCCGGAAGGGCATCCGAAAATGTGACAACTATGTATTTACTTTCTTCTGCTGAATTGAGCTTATTTAAAACTTCAGATCGGGTAAGAATATTGGCATTGTCAATTTCTTCGAAATGATAGGGCTTTTTATAAGACATAGGATAAAAAAGCACATCCTTTTCCAGCAGTGTTTGCAGGTCTCCATGAAAGAGGGCAGCTTCTTCCCTGTCATGCATTATAAAAATATGTGAGCAAGAGGTCAGTTCACATAAGGCTGCTGCATAAACCGCATCAGCACTCCCGTATAATCCTTTTAAATGTACAGATGCATCCGGGGATTTTAACCTTTCAGCAAGTGTTTGTAATAATGCATCAGAAGTATAAAGGGAAAGTAATTCAGCAGTTTTCAATACCAGCGTTTAATTCTGGTGTAAAATTAAAGTATTGCAGGAATTACTTTGTTAAAAAAGTTAATTAATAGTGAATACTAAGAATATCCTTTAAACAAAACCTTAAATTTTTATAGGAAATACAGTATTAAAAATCCATTTTTTCTGGGCCTAAACTCAGAGCCATTCTTATTTCATTCATAGCCTGGTTCCTTGTAGGAGATGTGAAGCCAATTAGCCTGTTAGTGAAGATTATGGAGTTGTTTGTTTGCTCCTGAATAAAATTAAGCAAATTATATTGTTGAGAAAGACCTAATTTTTTAATGCCTTTAACAATTTCGTTTTGCAGTAAATTTTTCATAAGCTTTATATTTTATGGTTATAACATTATACGGTATCTGTATTATAAGTTTAAATAATCTTAGAATAAATAGTACATCTTTTAGTTGAACGGATTTGCCTTTCAAAGCACCTTTTCTATATTTGATAAAGTTTCAGATAATGACAAAATATTTATTTCCTGTTTCAATTTTCCTGTTCAGTTTAAATTGTCTTGCACAGATAGGCAATCAATTTCCTCTGCTATCAGCTAAAAAGCTTGACGATCATGAAGTTATATTGCCAAAAAGTACACATGGAAAGTTTACCTTGTTGGGTTTGGCTTATTCAAAAGAAGCTGAAAGTGATTTAGCTACCTGGTTTCAGCCTGTATATGAAACCTTTATTCACAAGGACAAGGGCAGTCTTTTTGAAGTAGAATCTTATGACATCCATTTATTCTTCGTCCCTATGTTTACTGGCTTAAATCAGGCGGCACATGGTACTGTTGTCAAAGAAATGAAAGCTGGGGTTGACAAAAACCTTTGGCCTTACATTTTAATTTATAAAGGTGAGATCAAGGAATACAAAAGCAGTTTAATGATGGAGAAGAAGGAATTGCCTTATTTCTTTGTTCTTGATAAAAATGGTAAAATTGTATACAAGACTACTGGAAAGTACTCCGACCAGAAAATGGAAGAAATAGAAAAGCACCTGGAAGCAAACTGAATTTTTTATGTTTGGCTATTAATGCCATTTTCTGAATAGGGATCGCCGAGTAAATCCTTTTTGCTGCTTGCTGCACTAAATTCTCAAAATTTGCCGCAAAAAGATTGGAACAGAGAGCCCGGCAGGAGGCATCGCCCACATCTGTTATTTGATTTCCAAAGCTTTAAATCATCAGACTATAATAAATGACTAAGCATTTTAGTATTAATTTTACCATCTAAAATCTTTCCTGAAAATATCGGATTTATTTTTACCTTTGCGGGCTATTTGTAAAATTGGGTTTTCTTAGCCCTAACTACAATTAAATTCCATCAATGAAGCTTTCCGAATTTAAGTATGAATTGCCAAATGAAAATATTGCCTTGTACCCAGCGGAGAACCGCGATGAGTCAAGGTTAATGGTAATTCATAGAGACACTAAAAAAATCGAGCATAAAACATTTAAGGACATACTAGAATATTTTGGGGAGGGTGATGTGATTGCCGTTAACGACTCAAAAGTATTTCCTGCAAGGTTATTTGGTAACAAAGAAAAAACCGG
>JANYCH010000011.1 GCA_025360395.1 Cytophagales bacterium
CATTTGAGTCAACTTTAATTGTCGAAGGAATAGAACCATTATAAGTTATGGTAACATTTGTAACAGAATTCCCTGATATTTCCTTTATACCTTTAGCCTGACAACTCCCTTCATTTCCTCCGCCAGAGGTATTTTCAACTACGGTCACCGATGAAGGAGCTGGTTCATCATCCTTCTTTTTTTTACAGGCTATTAAGGACGAAATAATACTGATTGCAATAACTACTTTTTTCATAGGGTATGATTAATTAAACTACTAATTCTTTAAATGTTATTGAGAGTCCTTCTTTAATACTATATATTGGTTGGTAGCCTAAAAGTAACGCAGAGGAAGACAAATCTGCCAAACTATTTTTTATATCTCCACTCCTTTCTGGCTGATGCATTCTATTTATTGTACATTCAGCAATTTCCTCAACGTATTTTACAACATCCAGTAATGAATAACTGCTTCCGCAACCAACATTAAAAGCCATACCTGCTGTTTTACTTCCTGAAATGATTGCACAACTAATAGCCTGTACAGCGTTAGCCACATAAGTAAAGTCCCGGGATTGCAATCCATCTCCGTTAATTTTTAATTCCTGAAAGCCTTTTGCAGCCGACATGACCAATGGGAGAAAAGCAGCATATGGGCCATTGGCGGTTTGCCTGGGGCCAAAAATATTGAAAAACCTTAATCCAATTGTTTTCAAACCATAAAGACTATGGAATAATTTAGCATAAGCTTCATTATTTTGTTTGGTTAATGCATAAGGCGATAGTGGATGCCCTTCATTTCCTTCTACTTTAGGTGAAAATAAATTGTCTCCGTAAACTGAGGAAGAAGAAGCATAAATACATTTGGATACTTTATTTTGATGGGCAGCCCACAAAATATTTAAAAATCCAGTTGAATTGGCCTCATTAGTTGCAAGTGGGTTGGCAACGCTTCTTGGTACAGATCCTAAAGCGGCCAAATGGATCATGACATCTATATTTTTGCTAGAGTTTAAACAATCTTCATGAATTGTAATATCTCCCTTTAAAAATTCTACATTGCTTTTATTAAGAAGATGTTGGATGTTATTTAAACTACCGGTTGAAAGGTTATCTAAAACAACAATTTTTTTTGCTTTTGCCTCGACAAGAAAATCACATACATGAGAACCAATAAAACCTGCCCCTCCTGTAAGAAGAAAAGAGATATTAGAAAAATCAGGAATGTCTGGGAAAATATGATACATCTAAATTATTTCTTTTCTAAAAAATTAAATACATTAATAGCTTCTTCTTTGAATTTTGGATCGGAATTATAATTGACTATTGATTTTAGTTTGGAGGAGCTTACGTATAGTCGGTCAGGATATTCTGACTTGTCTTCTTCATTTACAGATAAACCAACGTCCTCGTTAAATCTTTCCAAATAAGCATTTTTGATTAATTGGGCAATTTCCAGCATCTGATAAGTCTTCTCCCCGGATAAATTATAAGTATTATTTGTAGGTTCTTGAGAAATTAAAGATTCAACAATTCTGCATACATCTCCCATCCATATAAAATCACGTGGAGCAAGTCCATTAGATTTCAAAATGATTTTCTTTTTTTCAAAAGCTGATCTAGCAAGATCATTTAATACGAGATACCATTTTGAAGAATCATAATCCTTAGGGCAACCATAACTGTTGGTAAGCCTTAAAATTGTATAGGGAATTTTTTGATTATAATGAAATAGCTTTACATAACCTTCTGCAAATAAATGGCTTAAACCATAATCATTTTTAGTTTCAAGAGTTGTATCTTCAGTTATTTCTCCACTGTATTTACCATACACCTGAAAAGTTGAAAAATAGATAAAATGTTTAACCTTGCAATTCTTCAGAGCATCTAAAACATTTCTTGTTCCCCAGGCATTGACGTCAATAGCAAGCTTAGCATATCCTTGAACAAAACCATCATTCACACTGGCACAATGAACCACATAATCAAACTCCTTCCCGGATAACTGTTCTAAACAATCGTTTTCATTAGAAATATCACAGTGAATAGTATTAAACCCATCTATACCTTCAAGTTTCCTTTCATTACGTGTTAAAACATAAACTTCCCAGCCTTTGGCCACAAAATGTTGAGTAAGCCATGAGCCAAGATTGCCCATTCCACCTGTGATAAGTATTTTATTAAGAGCCATTGTAAATATGAATTCCCGAAAATAACATGTTTTTCCTTAAATGCTTATGTTAACAAGCGATCTTCAGGTTTTTAAAATTAATTTCATCTTAAAAAACTACAATTATTAAACTGAATGTGTCAATTTATTGTAAACATATTATCTGATTTACGTTAGAATAAAAGGAAGTGATCGGACTCCGCTTACTGTTGCCATGTTTGGACAAAAAATTTTATATTCTTTCCCTGTACAACTTCTTATAAATCATATTAAGAAGAACCAGGTCATGCTTTTAATCTGGTTTCTTTTGTTTGGTTTTGTTTCTCAACAACTGGGACAATGGATGGGAATCCCCTATCTGTTTCTGGATCCTGAATACATTGGAAATGTAGATGAAAGGAGCATGTTCATTCTGGGTATGTCTTTTGGAATTTTCAACATGTCATTCCAGTTAACGAGTTATATTCTTGATAGTAACAGGTTTAATTTCTTAGGAACCCTGCCTAGCCCATTTATTCTATTTTTTCAAAATAACAGTATAATCCCTGCTGTTTTTATAATTTCCTATTTTTATAACTTTTTTCAATTTCAGTATAATAGCGGATTTGAGAACCTCCTACAAATAATATTAGAAGCAGGATCCTTCCTGGTGGGAGCTTTTCTCATTAAATTTATTCTTTTGCATTATTTCAGGTTGTCAAACAAAGACATGTTCAAATTACTGGCGAATAACCTTGAGTTTACTTTTCGCCAAAACAAATTCAATAGGGTTAATGTGTTAAAGAACATATCTATAGCTAAAAAAAGCAAATACAAAGTTGATTATTATTATCAGTTTCCTTTGAGTTTACTTCCAATAGATAAGACTAAAACAATAGATAAAAGTTTACTGATCAAGGTTTTTGATCAAAACCATATGAATGCCGTCTTCATAGAGGTTCTTATCTTTGTTTTGATTGTCTTGTTTGGCCAGTTCAATGATATTCCTGCCTTACAAATCCCTGCAGGGGCTAGTGCCTTTATTTTCTTCTCATTTGTCATTATGCTTACCGGGGCTCTCTCTTATTGGTTAAAGGGTTGGGCAATTTCTACTGTGGTGGTGATATTTTTCTTTTTAAATTATTTTACTAAAAATGGAATATTAAAGCTTGATAATGAAGCTTTTGGGATTAATTATCATATTTCAAAACCCGATTTTTCTTTAGAGCACCTTTCATCCCTTTCGTCTGATGAGAACTATTTGGCCGATCGGGACAGCACAATTAAAATCCTGGAAAACTGGAAGGCAAAATTTCCTTTGGAGAATAAACCAAAAATGATCTTCGTTTGTACCAGTGGTGGCGGACAACGGGCTGCTGTCTGGGCTTTCAATGCTTTACAGGTCGTTGATAAAGGCACTGATGGAAAACTTATAAAAAATTGTTTCCTAATGACTGGTGCCTCCGGAGGAATGATTGGATCAGCATTTTTTAGGGACCTCTATTTCAGGTATAAAACAGGTCAGATCCCCGATTACCATGACGAAAAATATGTTGATGCAATTGCAAAGGATGTTTTAAACCCTCTATTGTTTAATTTTTTTGTTAATGACATTTTTTTTCGCGTAAGGAATTTCGAGTTAAATGGTTTGAAATATACCAAAGACCGTGGTTTTGCTTTTGAACAGCAGCTTAGCCGCAATACAGGAATGAACCTGGATAGAAATTTAATGTTTTTGGAAAAGCCTGAAAAGAATTCAGAAATACCACTTATTATACTTTCACCTACAATTGTAAATGATGGAAGGAAACTTTATATCTCCCCCCAAAATATTTCTTATATGTGTACTGCTGAACTTAGTTCAAAACACAATACAGAACAAAGAGTTAAAGGGGTTGAGTTCAGGCGAATGTTTAAGGATCAATGGGCAGACAGTTTAAGGTTCATGAGTGGCCTTAGAATGAGTGCAACATTTCCCTATATCACTCCTAACGTGGTTTTGCCAAGTTACCCCGCTATGGAAATAATGGATGCCGGCCTTTCAGACAATTATGGATTTACTGACGCTATGCGATTTTTATTTGTTTTCCGGGATTGGATAAGCCAAAATACCAGCGGAGTGGTAATTGTTTCTATCCGGGATTCTGATAAAGAAACCCAGGTAGAGAAAAGAAAAGGACAAACAATATTTGAAAAGTTTTTCAACCCAATTGGCAGTTTATACCATAACTGGGACATGCTTCAGGATATTAACAATGACAACCTGGTAGATTATGCAAAAGGCTGGTATCCGGGCAATTTGGATGTAATCAATTTTCAATACAAACCACAATCTGTCAACATTCCGAAAGAAAGTAAGGGACGAACTATTGCAATAGATAAAAAGGATGTAAAAAGGGCATCTTTGAGCTGGCACTTAACCAAAAGAGAAAGAGAAAGCATAAAACAGGCGATATATGGCGCTAACAATGTGGCCGCCCTCGAAAAACTCAAAATTCTTTTAAGACAAACAGATACTACTTCCGGCACAAAAAATCCAATCCAACATATCTCCGAAAAATTTTAGTTATTTGTGGTCAAATTTTTAAAATGAAGGTCGTAATACTTGCTGGAGGGTACGGAACAAGGTTGGGTGAGTTAACAGACATCCGACCAAAACCAATGGTAGAAATTGGCGGTAAGCCTATTATCTGGCATATAATGAAAATATATTCTTCCCATGGATTTAACGAATTTGTTATTTTATTGGGGTATAAAGGATACATTATCAAAGAATACTTTGCCAATTATTTTCTTCACCAGAGCGATGTAACAATCAACCTTGGAGATAACAGTATGGAAGTTCACAATAACTCTTCAGAACCCTGGAAGGTAACCTTGATAGAAACAGGGAAAGAAACCATGACAGGCGGAAGAATAAAGCAAGCTAAAAAGTATGTTGGTAATGAACCCTTCCTTTGTACATATGGTGATGGGGTTTCAAATGTCGACATAACAGAATTGGTAAAGTTCCACAAGTCCCATGGTAAATTGCTAACCATGACTGCCATACAACCTGAAGGACGATATGGGGCATTGGAATTTGATGGAAACAGAGTAAATTCTTTTCTTGAAAAACCTAAAGGTGATGGTTCCTGGATTAATGGCGGATTTTTTGTATGCCAACCAGAAGTGTTTGATTATATTGAAAATAATTCGACAGTATTTGAAAAAGAACCAATAGAAACTCTTGCCAGAGAGGGAAATGTAATGGGATACAAACATCATGATTTCTGGCAATGTATGGATACCTTACGCGATAAGAACAAGTTAGAAGAACTTTGGGATTCTACTAATCCACCATGGAAGAATTGGTAAATAGTTTC
>JANYCH010000096.1 GCA_025360395.1 Cytophagales bacterium
AATGGGTTGGCGTACTATCTAAGTAGTAATACAAATCCTTGCAATCTTCACCATGATTTCCTTCCGAACCTGTCAGTCCAAAAATACGCTCTTTTAATATTGCATCTTTGCCATTCCATAAAGCTACTGAAAAACAAAGATTTTGCTTATCATCGCTAATACCAGCCAATCCATCCTCACCCCAACGATACACCCTACTGCGAGCATGGTCGTGAGAAAAAGAATCCCAAGCGCTACCGTTCGGACTATAATCTTCCCTTACCGTCCCCCATTGTCTTTCAGACAAATAAGGCCCCCATTTTAACCAGTTTTTTTCTTTGGTATTTTGTTCTGAAAGTCGGGCTTCTTCTTTTGATAACATGGTATTTGCGTAAGAGCTTTATTTAAAATATCTATAAAAAAAATAGCTAATTATTCAAGACTGTTTGGACTTTGCAGTGAAGACCCATCAAGGGAAAATATTAGCCGTTCTCTTCAAATCCTGGATATAAAGCCATTCCTCCGTCTACTACAATCGTTTCACCATGAATATAATCACTTTCATCACTGGCAAGCCAAACCAAAGTAGAGCGAATATCGCTGGTTTCTCCTATTCGTTTTTTCGGAATTAAATGCAGCAAATTTGTCAAAGCAGCTTCAGTTTCCCAGGTACCTTTGTTGATAGGCGTCCTAATAGCAGCAGGTAATTGGTAAAATCTAAAATTTAACATTTGTTCAATTTATGTATTGAAATTACTTTACCGGACCTTCGTATGTGGTAGCACCTACTGATTCTTGAGTTTCGCCTTTATGAATGTAATCGAACAGTGCAGGTTTTTTCTCAACAACTGGCCATTTAGTATCCGTTTTTTAAATTCTTTTTGGCCTTTTTGTCCCATAATTCTTTTGCTTTGGTGTTGTGGTTCAATACCAATCTGCCGTTGTCTATTTCGTGGGTCTATATCTGAATAGGCCTTAAATTACCTTCTGTAATAGCAAAAGCACAAAAACCACCGAATTGAGGCTCGTATTTAGCGGGGTTTGCATCAAAAGTTTTTTTTTCTTCGCTAACAAACCAATATTTAGCCCTTCTATATGACGATTGAATTTTCTCATCCCATTTCAAAGTTGTGTCGGGCATTGTAAACATGGCAACTGGATCGAAACCACGTAATGCACAGCCATTTTCGTCTAAGTTTATCAACGATTTACCATCTGAAGTTTTAATTGGCTTTTGTGCTATTGTGGCTGCTGACACTAAAACAAGTATAAAAAAGGTTTGAGCGAATTTATTCATTGGTGTGATTGTTTTTTTTGCGAAGATTAGAGTAAGTTGGTTTTAATATAATCTGCCACTCTAAGAGAGTTTGCAGCAATGGTTAATGAGGGGTTGTAAGCTCCACAACTCACAAAAAAGGAAGCATCTACAACATAAAGGTTCTCTACCCCGTGCAATTTGCAATTCAAATCCAAAACAGAATTTTCTGGTTTGGAACCAAATTTCATTGTGCCACATTGGTGGCTAACTCCGCTTATCCCTAAATCGTATCCATCCCAAGTGATGTTTTGTAAGTCTTTGTCTATTTTCCCGACTTTTTCCATAATAGATTTTAACTTAAGTTTTAATAGCTCATAGGAAGCCACATTATTTTTTTCTCTGTGATAAATAAGCTGAATTTGATTCTCCTTAGTAAGCATTACCCTATTGTCGTGCAATGGAATATCTTCTGACGTCAACCAAAAATCGATAGTATGTTGAGAGATATATTTTGGATCTTTCCCTTTTAAACTTTCGGGAGCGAAATAGGTATAAGTGCCAGGGTCGTTTTTTCCCATTAATTGAATTTCCCCAAGAGGATAAGGATGATCTATATCTCCCCAATAATAATCTCCTATGCAAAAATATTTTTGGAAGGGAGCTAGATTTAATTTATGGGGTGTAAAAGCAATCAAACAGCCATTGATATGCGACATGTAATTTCTTCCCACCAAATCAAATGCATTACCTAATCCATTAGGGTGTTTGGACGATGCAGATTTTAACAACAAAGCAGCACTATTAATAGCTCCACCAGCCACAATTACTATATCAGCTGAGAAAACTTCCATTTGCCCATCAATTTCTACTTGTACCTGTTTTACTTCATTTCCCTGCTCATTTGTAATTAGTTTAGTCACCAACGCATTTTTTATAAGCTTTACATTTTTGTTTTTTAAAGCCATTCTCACGCCATATACATGCGCATCGACTTTTGATTCTGTTGGGTCAGGAAAACCATCAAAATTTCCTAAAACCAATTGGGCATCATCATCTTCACCTAAATTTACCGCCATCGGAATAGGAAAAGCTTTTACGCCAGCTTTATGAACGTTTTCATACAATTCTTTTGTAAAAGGCTCTATAGGAATTGATTTATAAGGATATGGTTTGTCTGATTTTGGCTCAGTAGGATCACTACCTCTTTCGCCATGAACAAACATTTGCTCTTCGGCTATATCGTAATATGGTTTGAAATCTGTGTAGCTAAGTGGCCATTCAGGAGAAATTCCAGATGGAGTTTGGTATTCTTCAAAATCTTTTTCTCTTAATCTAAATGCTGCTGCCCCATAAACTTTGCTATTCCCCCCTACAACATAGTGAGTAAAAGGCTCAAAAGGAGAGCCATCCTTATCTAACCATTTTTCCTTGGTCCTGTATCTCCCTTTTTCTACAACTTCAACGGCGTCCCAATTTTCAAGTTCCTTTGGTATAAAATCACCTCTTTCTAAAATTAAGATACTTTTATTAGAAACACTTAAACTTTTTGCAATTGTACCACCACCAGTACCTGTACCAATAATGATGATGTCGAAATTCGAAGAAGCCATAATAAAAATTATAAATAGTTTAGTTTCAGTAATAAACAAGGTTAGCAATCTCTACCAGTACAATAAAAGGAGAAAATAAATTTGAAATTCTTGCGCGGTATTTGTTGACAGGAAAAGGGTTTCTTTTCAAATGTTAACTTCTGATTGTTTTACTTCACTTTACCTTTATTGCATAATTAAAGCATTTCAAAGATGCCGGTAATCTTTAAATTATATTGTCTTATAGCTGACAAAAGTTAAGGTTTACATATAATCCCTGGCTAAGCGATATCGATTTGTAACTTTGTCTAATAATTAGCATTAGGTAAATTTGAGTTATGGAACTCAAAATCAGCTATCAAATAATAATAATAATAATAACTCCTTGATCTGAAATGACTTTTTTGAAGAAGACGACAGAAAATAGGGTTTAGGAAGATGGTCTCATCTTGTTTAGATACTCTTTTGCCAGTTGCCAAAAGCATGTCAGTTCGTGATATTAGTAATGGGTTACTCTCTGCAACGGGTAACCTGAACAACCTTGGTATTGAGAAAGCCCCTTCCAAATCCTCGGTCAGCTTTTAGAACAAAAACAGGGACCATAGATTGTTCAAGGACTATTATTTTTGCCGGCTTGAAAGACTGGAACAGCAGGCCAGCTTTAAACGGGTAAAGTTTAAAATTAAATCCAGGATCTTCCTTCTGGATTCCACTACTATCAGCCTTTGCTTTTCCCTTTTTGACTGGCAAAATACAAGACGTTAAAGGAGCAGTAAAAATGCCTACGCTACTTGATTATCAAGGCAACCATCCAGCCTACGTCAACATCACCGATGGCAAGACTGCCCATAATAAAGGGGCTGCCGATTTCCCTTGCATAAGGGCAGCGTGATAGTGGCCGATCGTTATTACAATGATTTTCCATTGCTCAATATTTGGGACAGCAACGGAGTCTTTAGGAAGATAAAACAGCTCTTGCACATCAAAACCTTTATAGGAACAAGCCAAACGCTGTCATGATCCAGATATTGGACAGCACTCATCTGTACTTAAAGCCCTCAAGGTAATGGCAAAGCATAAATGGCACCTTTCAAACGTGGTAGCCTTTTTTTAAGGCACAATATATTTGTTAAAATTGATCTGCATTTGTGGCTTGATAAACCATTTTTTTTAACCGCCAAAAACACAGCCCCTATTTTGTGTACAGTGATTACTCTTTTAAAAAACCTAAAAAAAAACTCCTATATGATTAATTCAATTCCTTTTTGATAAGTCCTAAACGTTTAGTACTGTTTTGGGATTAATTAAAACTCTAAGTCTACATCATGCAACTCATTCCATGGAAGGCCATACTGGTTCAGGTCTTTCATAAATGGGTCAGGGTCTAACTGTTCAACATTCCAAACACCTGGTTTTTTCCATTTTCCTTCCATAAACATTTTAGCCCCGATCATTGCAGGTACGCCAGTTGTATAACTAACGGCCTGAGTTCCTGTTTCTTTATAAGCTGCTTCGTGACTGCAATTGTTATAAACGTAATAAGTTTTTTCTTTTCCGTCTTTTATCCCTTTGATCCGGCAACCAATAGAAGTCCAGCCAGTATAGTTTTCCCCGAGGTCACCAGGGTTTGGCAATACTTCTTTTAAGAACTGGATAGGTACAATTTCTACTCCTTTGTACATAATAGTATCAATCCGGGCCATACCGATGTTTTGGATAACCCTTAAATGGGTGAGATATTCTTGTCCGAAAGTCATCCAGAACCTTGCCCTTTTTAAGGTTGGAAAGTTTTTGACCAGTGACTCAAGTTCCTCATGATAAATAACATAAGATTCTTTTGGTCCTATTTCCGGATAGTTTAAAGGCTGATGGATTTCATGTGGCTCCGTTACGACCCATTTGCCATTCTCCCAGTATTTTCCTTTCTGGGTTACTTCCCTGATGTTTATTTCCGGGTTAAAATTAGTTGCAAAGGCTTTACCATGGTTACCTGCATTGGCATCTACTATATCTAAATAATGGATCTCATCAAAATGATGTTTCGCCGCATAAGCAGTGTATACATTTGTCACGCCCGGATCAAAACCACAACCTAGAATTGCAGTAAGTCCTGCTTTTTCAAACCTGTCTTGTAATGCCCACTGCCAGCTGTACTCAAACTTGGCCTCATCTTTTGGTTCATAATTGGCTGTATCAAGATAATGGGAACCGGTTTGCAAACAAGCTTCCATGATTGTAAGATCTTGATATGGAAGTGCCACATTTACAACCAGGTCAGGCCTGAAGCTGTTAAAAAGCTGTATAAGTTCAGGTACATTATCAGCATCCACTTTGGCTGTTTTAATATCTTTCCTGCCAATTGCCTTAACTATTGCATCACATTTTTGTATTGTGCGGCTGGCAATCATTACCTCTGTAAAAACTTCCGGTAGTTGGGCAATCTTGTGTGCAACTACTGTTCCTACACCACCAGCACCTATTATAAGGACTTTTCCCATTCTATTTCCTGTTTAAATTGAACTATGCTTTCTTATTATATTATTAGAAGCAGCAAAAAAAGCTTATTTGTGGATAGAAAAAAAGGAGATCGGATTACTAATTTGTTATTCCCGATTATATTGTGGATTTGACATTTGAACTAATAATTTTTATTTTTGAATATGATCACTGACATAAATCAACTGGACTTTTCTAAAACCTATACCTATGCAGATTACCTTACGTGGCAATTTGATGGTATGGTAGAGTTGATTAAGGGAAAGATCTTTAACATGTCCCCTGCACCTGGAAGTTACCATCAAAGTGTTAATGGTAATTTATTCAGGGACATTGCTGTGTTTTTAAAACACAATCCTTGTAAAGTATTTATTGCTCCATTTGATGTCAGGCTATCAAGATATAAAAATGACCAGGAAATCTTAACTGTAGTCCAGCCTGACATTTGTGTGATTTGTGACAGATCCAAAATAGATGGAAAAGGCTGCAATGGAACCCCTGATCTGATGATTGAAATATTGTCGCCTTCAACTAAAAAGAAAGATGTACAAGACAAATTTCAATTATATGAAGAATCTGGTGTTAAAGAATACTGGATTGTTTATCCGTTAGAAAAATTAGTTGATGTTTTTCTGTTGGAAAATAGCAAATACAGGTTGGTGAAAAAATATGTTCAGGATGATATTGTCCCTGTAAACATATTAGAAGGATTGAACATTTCTCTTGAGGATGTTTTTGAGTAATATTTCAATATTTTTATAATATCGGTTTTAATTGCTGTCAGCCTTTTTAGTATCAAAACCAATTTCATAATCTTAACAAAAGCTTTTGTTTCGCGATATTTCTGTATTTTCGCCCCAATTATCTGTAAAGAACCGATCTTATTTTAAGTAAAATGAATTTTAAAAAACTAAACGACATTACTGGTTGGATTATTTTTCTGATTGCTACTACTGTCTATGTATTAACCGTTGAACCTACAGCAAGCTTCTGGGATTGTGGAGAATTTATTGCATGTGCTTATAAACTGCAGGTTCCACATCCGCCAGGGGCACCTTTATTTTTGTTGATAGGAAGGATATTTTCATTCTTTGCCATGGGCAATGTCGAGAATGTTGCCTTTTGTGTGAACATGATCTCGGTATTATCAAGTTCATTTACAGTTCTTTTCCTTTTCTGGTCCATCACTATTTTGGCTAAAAGGTTTTTCCCTGAAGTAAATTCTGCAGGAAATATTATTGCTGTGCTAGGTGCTGGTGCTATTGGGTCCTTGGCCTATACTTTCTCTGATTCTTTCTGGTTTTCTGCTGTAGAAGCAGAGGTTTATGCCATTTCATCTTTCTTTACAGCATTTGTGGTATGGGCAATGTTAAAATGGGAAACCATTGCTGATGAGCCGGGTGCAGACCGTTGGCTTGTTTTGATTGCCTATATGGTTGGTTTATCGATAGGTGTCCATTTGCTGAATTTAGTGACATTACCTGCCCTTGCTTGTATCTATTACTTCAAACGCCATACTTATAGTTTAAAAGGACTGCTCATTGCACTTGCAGCCAGTGGTGTTATCCTGATCGGTATTATGAATGGGGTAATTACAGGTCTGCCTTCAATTGGGGCCGATTTCGAAATATTTTTTGTAAACGCACTTGGTTTGCCTTTTGCTTATGGAATAGTATTCTTTTGCATGGCTTTTGTTGCTGCCATAGTTTATGGAATCCTTTATTCTATCAAAAAGAAGCTTTACAATTTAAACCTTGCCCTTATTTGTTTTGTCTTTATCATGATAGGAGATATATCTTACGGTATCGTATTGATCCGTTCTAATTTTAATCCTCCAATTGACGAAAACAATCCTGAAAACATTTTGAGCTTTGTTTCATATCTGAAACGTGAACAATATGGCGATCGTCCTTTGCTTTATGGACCACATTATACAGCAGAACTAATTGACCAGAAACAAGGAGCTGATATCTATAGAAAGAAAGGTGATAAATATGTTGTGTATGACCACAAGATCATCAATGAGTTTGATCCTAAGCACCAAACACTTTTTCCAAGGGTTTACAGCAAACAAGGAAACCATATAGATGCATATTCCCGCTGGATTGGGATACCCAAAGGCAAAAAACCTACCATGAAGGATAATCTTTATTTCTTCTTCAGGTACCAGATCGGACATATGTACCTGAGATATTTCTTCTGGAACTTTGCTGGAAGGGAAAGCGATATTCAAGATGCTGAATGGCTTCGTCCCTGGGATTCAGGCAAAGATTTACCAACCTCTTTGTCGAATAATAAAGCCAGGAACCAATTTTATATGCTTCCCTTAATTTTGGGAATTTTGGGTTTGTTTTTCCAATATAACAGAGACAGAAGAGGTACCTTGATTATAGGCATGTTGTGGTTTTTGACAGGAATAGCCATGATCATGTACTTAAACCAACCACCTGTAGAACCGCGTGAACGTGATTATATTTTCGCAGGATCCACTTACGCATTTGCGTTCTGGATTGGTTTTGGGGTATTGGCTGTTGCGGACCTGCTTAAAAAAGTGTTAAAAAGTGACGTATTGAGATATGGTGTTTCTACTGTTGCCTGCACCCTTGTTCCTGGCATTATGGCTGCTGAAGGATGGGACGATCATAGTCGTGCCAATCGTTATCAGTCAGTGGATTCAGCTAAAAACTTATTGAATTCATGTGCTAAAAATGCTGTTTTGTTTACAGGGGGCGATAATGACACCTTCCCTCTTTGGTTCGTACAGGAAGTAGAAGGATTCAGGACAGATGTAAGGGTCTGTAACTTAAGTTTATTGAATACAGACTGGTACATTTCTCAAATGAAAATGCAGGCTTATGATTCTGATCCTTTACCGATTACATTGGAATTTGACAATTTTATCCAGGGAAAAAATGATTATATCCCGTATGTTGAAAAGCCTCAGTTAAAAGGAGGGATGGATTTGAAACAATATATCAAATTAGTAAAAGCAGATAGCCCTGCACTTTTGGTCCCATTACAAAATGGAGGTACCATCAGCACTCTCCCGACAAACATTCTTTCATTGGATGTAGACAGCAACTCTGTAAATAAAATGGGCATAGTACCATCGCAGTTCCAGAGGTTTATACCATCAAAAATGGTTTGGGACATTGGTGCGAAAGCCCTTGAGAAAAAAGACCTGATCATGTTGGATATGATTGCCAACAATGACTGGAAAAGACCAGTTTATTTCTCTACCACATTAGGAAGCGATAATTATCTGAACCTTAGAGATTATATGCAAATGGAAGGTTTAGCATACAGGTTGTTGCCGGCAAAAGTGCCAAATTCGAATGACGGATATGTAAATTCAGATATCATGTATGAGCGCATGATCAAGAACTTCTATTACAGGAATCTTAATAATCCTAATATCTATTATGATGAAAATGCAAGGAGGTTCCCATTGAATTTGCGTTCAAGTTTTTACAGATTGGCAGAGCAATTAGTGCTGGAAGGCAAAAATGAAAAGGCTAAAGAAGTGATCCTTTTCTGTCTGAATAAAATGCCAGACAGCACTGTGCCATATGATTATTTCACTCCACGTTTTGTACCCTTATTGCTTCAGATCGGAGATGAAAAAACTGCGTTGAATATTTGTAATACCATGGGAATGAGAGCAGACCAGGAACTTGCCTATTACATGAAGAACCGTAAGAAAGCAAATAACCAGGAAATTGAAATCAATCTGTATGTTTTAAATCAGATTGTAAGTTCGCTTAAACAGTTCAACAAAGTTGAAGAAGCCAAAAAATATGAAGATATCTTTAAAAAATACGAACCAAGTTATCAGCAGTAATTTTAATTTGTAATTTTACTTAATGACAGTCAGGCAAAACCTGACTGTTTTTTTATGGACAAACATATCCTTCTCATAAGTTGCACTGATGAACTTGGCTTGATTTCCAAAATCAGCTCTGTCGTTTCAACTCTCGGACTTAACATCATCATCATGAGGGAGTTCGTGGAGGAAGAAAGTAACATTTTCTTTATGAGGATGGAATTGTCAGGAACTTTAGATTCCAATCTTCTTTTTAGCAATCTGGCTTTAAATGTTCCGGCAGATGCTGCCATAGAGATCAACCCAAAGCAGAAAAAAGACCTTGTTGTTTATGCAACCAAAGAATATCATTGCCTGGGAGATTTACTAAGCAGGCATCATTTTGGAGAATTACAGGCAAACATAAAAGCTGTAATCGCAAACCATGAAGATCTTAGAGAATATACTGAAAAATTCAATGTGCCTTTTCATTTGATCAGTCATGAGAACAGGTCTAAAGAAGAATTTGAATCGGAACTTTTAAACCAAACCCAACTATATTTGCCTGATTTTATTGTGCTTGCGAAATTCATGCGGATACTTTCACCGGAATTTGTTTCTTCGTTTGAAAATAGAATAATCAATATCCACCATTCATTTCTCCCTGCCTTTATAGGAGCAAATCCATATAAGAAAGCTTTTGAAAGAGGTGTAAAACTAATTGGAGCTACTGCTCACATTGTAAATAATAACCTGGATGAAGGCCCGATTATTACACAGCGGGTTATTCCTGTAGATCACACTTTTAATACCAAAAGCATGATCCAGGCGGGAAGAGAAGTTGAACGGAGTGTATTATTTGAAGCCTTAAAACTGGTATTGGAAGACCGCGTTTTTGTTTCTGGCAATAAGACAATAATTTTTTCCTGATTACCTGATAAAATACCTGTACAAAATCACACAAAGGCAGACCAGAAACATCAGCATTGATATTTTGTTTACAGCATGCATGGCTTTCAGGCTTGAATTGGTTGGCCTGTTTGGATCTTTTTTCCTGAAGAAATAAGTAAAGAACTCTCCAACTGACAAATAATCTTTAATACTCATTTTAGTTAATTTACTTTTTAAACAAAAAGAAACAGGTAATTGTTCTTATAAATGTATCAAGATATAAGTATCATGTAGCAAGATTGCTACTTCATTCTTGATACTTGAATTTTGTTTCTTAAATCTAATGAACCAGCTCAGGCTCCAACCACATACCGTTTTCTTTTATTAGCTCAATCAGTTCATCCAGCGCATTAGCAGCCGGAACGGCTCTTTTTATGACTTCTTTTCCTTTGTAAAGCGCAATTTTATCTTTTCCTACCCCAACATACCCAAAGTCTGCATCAGCCATTTCCCCGGGTCCGTTTACGATACAGCCCATAATCCCTATTTTTAGTCCTTTTAAATGATCAGTCCTTTTTCTGATCATGGCCGTAGTTTCCTGCAAATCAAATAGGGTCCTCCCACAAGATGGACAAGAAATATATTCTGTTTTGGACATTCTTGTCCGGGCAGCCTGCAAAATTCCAAATGAAGTTTGGTTGTACAATTTAACTTTAGCAAGGCCAGTTTGGCGATCAGCTGGAATCAATAATTCAGTAGAAAGAAATATTCCATCCCCGATTCCATCCAATAGCAGTCCGCCAGTATCTGTAGCTGCTTTCAGAATAAAACCTTCATCATCGTTGGTTTCATATTTCCGCAAAATAACGACAGGGTTCTTGACCTCATTTTCAATCAGGTAAAATGCAATACGCCTCAAAGCTGACATTGCATGTTCGTTATGAGTATCTAGGATCAGAACTATAGAAAGATCATTTTTTACTTTGTCATAAAATTCTGAAGTCAGGTCTTTATATGTTATCCTGATAAAATTGATTTCCAGACTTTTATCAATAGATGAAAAATAGGAAACAGTATCCTGGAACAACGGGAATTTGTGTATTTTATCTTCTGAGTTGCTCCAAACATTATGATTTAGGATCTCACGCGTCCCGTTTGGAAGCATAAAATCAATTTCATGATCTCCGGAATAAATGTAATCACACCCCTGGTCGGTCATGTTCCATTTGTCGGTCAGTTCAAAATAGAAAAGTCCAACAGACTTTAAATCAGTATTTTGAATGTTTGCCAACCCGGAAAGGTCTGCAATTACCCTTGGGGCATTGTGACCGCCAAAATTCCGGACTTCAATTGTATCCCTTCTTTTATATTCAAAAGGATTTACAGGACTCGAACTTACTTCTTTGATAAATTTATGCCCGGACCTGGTCGTATACCTTTCTACCAGCTTACGGGCTACCGGTATTTCAAATTCAGGTTCTTCCGTGAGAGAAACACGAACGGTATCTCCAAGTCCATCTTCTAAAAGTGTACCAATCCCAACAGCTGATTTTATCCTGCCATCCTCCGCTTCGCCAGCTTCTGTCACGCCTAAATGCAATGGATATGGCTGATGCTTACCTTCTTCAAGTTTATTTACCAATAACCTATAAGCCTGGACCATTACCTGAGTATTGCTGGATTTCATTGAAATTACCAGTTCATGGTATCCAAGGTCTTCACAGATTCTTACAAATTCTAATGCAGATTCAACCATTCCAAGCGGAGTATCGCCATACCGGCTCATGATCCTGTCACTTAAAGAACCATGATTAGTGCCGATCCTCATCGCTGTACCATATTCCTTACAAATCTTTACCAAAGGACTAAAAGACAACCTGATCCGTTCTAATTCCTGTTCGTAGGAAGCATCTGAATAATCTATATTTTCGAATTTTTTCTTGTCAGCGTAATTGCCCGGATTAATGCGTACTTTTTCAACAATTCTCGCAGCCACTTCAGCAGCATTGGGGGTAAAATGAATGTCTGCAACCAAAGGAGTTTGGTAGCCTCTTTCTCTTAAACCCTTTTTTATATTTTCAAGGTTCTTCGCTTCTTTAATACTTGGTGCCGTAATCCTGACCAGTTCACATCCAGCCTCTATCATTCGGATTGATTGATTGATACTTCCTTCGGTATCCATAGTATCAATTGTAGTCATGGACTGTAAGCGAATAGGGTAGTGGCCACCAAATGGGACCTCGCCTATGTGCACGACCCTGGTTAGGCGCCGGCTGTACTGCGTAAGAGAGTCGCAGTATTTATCATTGTGTTCAGGATATGTCAGGGACATGGAAAGGCCTTTGTTTCTAAACAACAAAGTTAAGCAAATGTTCCAATGGAGATTGACTTTAAACTTTTCGAAGTATGCTTATATTATTTCAGGCCTTTGAAGAAACGGCGTAAAAAATTTCTTCAAGAGCGTAGGCAAAAGAAGACTGCATGCCCGTGAGCCTGAATAAATTGGTTCTAAAAGTTTACCAGTTCGCGGATTTCGAGCAAGGGAAAAGAAATTTAGCCGTTTATTCAACAGCCTTGACTTTTTGCTACTTTTTGGTTAAGCAAAAAGTAGTATAAAATAATGGGCGAGTCTGATGTTGTCAACTTAATTCTTTAGACTTTTATTTCAAGGATTGATGAGACTGAATATAATCTGCCATCGATTTGATTGATTTAAAAACCTGTTGCCCTTCTTCTGCTGAAGCAAGTTTTAGGCCATAATTTCTTTGCAAAAGAACTATAAGTTCCAATGCATCAATAGAATCCAATCCTAATCCATCTTTAAAAAGAGAAGTATTTTCATCCAGATTAGACGGGTCAATATCCTGAAGATTTAATTCTTCAATAACTTCTTTTTTAAGCTTGTTAATCAATTCGCTCATCAATGATTCGTAAATATTTAATAATTATAATTTGCTTTTGACTGGCAGAAGCAATAAAAAGCTATCTGCTAACACCCATTACCCTTAAGCCAATCTAAACCGGATATACGATTGTTTCTTCTCCCATTCGTAATACTTCGGCCAATGCCGGTATTGCCTTGTTGTGTTTGTTTACAAACGGATTTTCCATGTCCCATACATAACCAGCCAAAACAGAACAGATCTGTTTTTTAAACAATGGATTCTGATTTTTTGAGAAGAAAACCTGATGTAGGTCTCCATTGTACCAGGATGAAACATAAGTACGGAATGTATTAATTCCCTGCATCATGTGTTCTACATATTCGGTTTGAAAATCAACAGTTCCACCTTTGAGTTTTTTGCAAACCAGTTTCGCAGCGGTTGACCCCGATTCCATGGCAAACGTTACCCCGGAAGAAAATATAGGGTCAAGGAACTCGGTAGCATTTCCTACTGTTACAAATCCTTTTCCGTAAAACTGAGTTGAGGTAATGGCATATCCTTCAATGGTACGCGGATGTAAAACCATTTCCTGGTCCCTGAACCTGTCCTTTAGAAAATCAGATTCCTGGATTAAAGCTTTCATCCGCTCATTCGTGTCTTCAGGGAATTTTTTAAAAAAATCCGGATTCCCAACAAAACCAACAGAAGTATTTCCATTAGAGAAAGGAATCACCCAAATCCATACTTCTTTTTGATGCACTATAACTGTTATTCTATTACCCTCTGTGCCAGAAGGCCTTAGAGGGTCTTTTAAATGAGTGAAATGTGTTTTCCTTGGATCAAAACCTGATGGCTTGTTTAAACCTAGCAGCGTTGGGATCACACGGCCATATCCACTCGCATCTATAATATATTTTGCCTCTATTTTATAATGGCTACCATCAGCTTTTTCGATAGTTGTAACAGAGCTTTCGTCCTCCCTGAAATCAATAGAAATTACACCACACTGAAATTCAACAGGAATTCCTTTTTTCGCCACACCTGTAGCCAAAATTTGGTCAAATTGAGCCCTTGGTACCTGGTATGTCCAATTCCAGCCTTTTGTAAACTGATCTTCGAAATTAAAATCGCACACCTCACCGTTCAATACAAACTTTGCACCGAACTTTTTTTGAAAACCCGCTGCCTCAACATCTGCCAGCAAACCGGTTTCATCGAGATGGTCCATAACCCGTGGCAACAGGCTTTCGCCAATTACAAACCTTGGGAATAGAGTCTTCTCAACCACATGTACTTTCAATCCGTTTTTATGGACAATAGATGCTGCGATGCAACCGGCAGGTCCTGCGCCAATGACTAAAACATCTGTTTTTTTGATTTCCATTTGATTAATTATTTTTAAAAATTGGAGCTTTTAAAGTGGATTAAAGCGGTTTGGACTTGTAAAGTAAAAGATTTTTGCTGTTTAAACCAAAACAGCCGTTTTACAAATAAGTAATTGAATCTAAATAACCTAAGAGAAAATTTGCCATTTAAACTTGTAAGTGGTTACGGGTCTGACTATTTTTGTATCTATTGCTAAACTCTGAATTCTCAGTAATGAAACGAGTATACTTATTATTGCCATTTTTAATTTTTGCATTTTTTCTGCCTTTTATCACACAGGCTCAAACTGGTGCTCCCCTAAGATTTAATTATCAGGCTGTAGCAAGGGATGTTAACGATAGTTTATACAAGCTAGCTGGGCTGAACGTTAGGATTTCTATACTTAACGGAAATAATGGTCCGGTAGCATTTACAGAAACTCAAGCAGTAACGACTAATAAATATGGGTTGTTTACACTGGAAATTGGCGGTAAGACACTAGGGGGTATAACTGGAGTCAATTGGGCTTCTGGAGACAAATGGGTAAAAATTGAAGTTCAAAGAGTTGGTGGA
This sequence comes from Cytophagales bacterium, assembly GCA_025360395.1. Lineage (GTDB taxonomy): Bacteria > Bacteroidota > Bacteroidia > Cytophagales > UBA9547 > UBA9547. The sequence goes on from JANYCH010000096.1 coordinate 14,839, forward strand.
AGCGGATTTGTTCAGATAGGAAATGTACAACTATTAAGTGTTCCTTATGCTTTATATGCAAATTCAGCTGGTCCGGGCACTGGTACAGGTTCTGGATCTAATATAACATTTAAAGGGATCAACGGGGTTAAAATAGATTCTACTACAACCAAAGGGACATTTGTTTTTAGCAATACATTAGATTCAACCAAATACATAAAGACTTCAACACCTGTCGGCGGTGATCTTAAAGGCACAATATCAAACCAAAAAGTAAATGGGATTATAGGCAAAACAATAGATAGTTCTAAGATTGGGCCTAATACAATACTTATTTACAATGGAATAAACTGGGAATTTAAGCCAGTTCCTCTCGGTTCAACAACCTTGCCAGCCGTTGGAAGAGACCCTATCACCAAATTAAGTGGAGGGTTGTTAAAACCTGACACTTTTATGATTAAAAGGGCTGATAGTCTTACAAATGGGTATGTCTCAAGTCAGGATTATAAGTTATTTTTTAAGAAAATAGGAATTGCAACTCCTGCAAAAGGGGATATGGTGTATTATGATGGTTCCAATTGGGTGAGTATTCCAATCAGTAACACATCAGGCGATATTTTAACAATCAAAAAAGGAACAGGATTTCCTACCTGGCAAGGATTAAATCCTGATGTTATTTCACTTAGCAAAATCGGTGTTAAAAATGGTTATGTAATTAAATACGATTCTATAGCAGGATCATGGAAAACATCACCGGATTCGACCGGGGCTGCTGGACAAGGTATTAATTCAATTAATGATTTGACACAATCAGCTCATAAATTCGAAATTGATACTTTAGGAACAAAGGTTGAGATAAAAGATGTGATAGTTGCGAGCAATATTGGGCAACATATTATTGGTTTGCCTATAATAGGTAAAGCAGGTGTTTATCAAGGATTACTATCAAAAGCTGATTATCTGGCATTTAAAAACGGTAACGGCGGAACGAATGGAAGTGGAACCCCTTACTATGGAATAGGAGGAATCGGCATTACCCCTTCAAAAAAGATCAAAGTTAATTACCTTATTTCGGGAGGATTGGACACTTTAGGCGCAGGCAGCACTTTGCAGATAGCACCAAACGGAGTTACGTCTGCTAAAATATTAGACGGAACTATTTTAAAAGCTGACATACTAGCCGCAACAATAGATTCAACTGTTATAGGAGTAATAGGATATAGTGACATCCCTACTTATAGCGCAACCAGTGGGCAGGTTTTAAGCTTTAATGGAACCGCATGGAGACCGTCGACGATTTCAGGAAGTGGAACCCCATATACAGGATCGAGTGGAATCTTAATTACCCCTTCAAACAATATAAAAGTAAACTACCTGATTGGGGGAGGATTAGATACTTTAGGTGCTGGCAAAACTTTACAAATAGTAGCAAATGGAGTTACCTCTGCAAAAATACAAGATGGAACGATTGTAAAGGTAGATATATTGACAGGAACAATAGATTCTACAGTAATAGGAATTATAGGTTACAGTGACTTACCCACTTATAATGCATCAATCGGGCAAGTATTGAGCTTTAATGGAACCGCATGGAGACCGTCAACGATTTCAGGAAGTGGAACCCCATACACAGGATCAAGTGGGATCGTAATCACCCCCTCAAATAATATAAAAGTAAATTACCTCATTGGGGGTGGATTAGATACTTTGGGCGCGGGAAAAACTTTGCAAATAGCAGCAAATGGAGTTATTTCATCAAGAATATTAGATGGTTCCATAACCAAAGCAGATATCTTAGCCGGAACAATAGATTCCACAGCAATAGGAGTAATGGGATATAGTGACATCCCCACTTATAGCGCAACCAGTGGGCAGGTTTTAAGTTACAATGGTACTAACTGGAGGCCCGCAACACCCTCAAACTTTGGCTGGAGCTTAAATGGAAATACCGGATCTACCACAGCTAATTTCATAGGTACTAAAGACAATGCCGGCTTTAAGATCAAGACTTCAGATTCAACCAGGATGCTGATCAATGCCACTGGTAACGTCGGGATCGGTGGCCTTCCAATCACTACCGCAACTCTTGCCGTTTACGGCAATATGATAACCGGAAATATCAGCGCACCATCAGACATCCGTTACAAAAAGAACGTCACTCAAATTGGAAATGCACTTGAAACTGTCCATAAACTTACCGGTGTTAGTTATAATTGGAGAAGAGATGAGTTTCCTGATATGAAATTCATGGAAGGAAAAGACCTTGGATTGATTGCCCAGGAAGTAGAGAAAGTTCTGCCAGAACTTGTCATGACTGATAATAAAGGATTCAAAACGGTTCGTTACACACAATTGATTCCTGTTTTGCTTGAAGCTATCAAAGAGCAACAAAAGCAAATAGAAACTTTAAAATTAGAAGTTTCAAATA
>JANYCH010000103.1 GCA_025360395.1 Cytophagales bacterium
TCAAGTTTATTAAAGGCCATCAAAATTGAAAAGTCTTTTGTATTTATCACCTTCATTGTCATTATTGCGATTGCGGCTTTGAACATTCTTTTTTCGTTGACCCTTACTGCCATTGAAAAGAAAAAAGATGTAACACTATTGAATGCATTGGGCGCATCAAAGAAATTTTTAAGAAATGTATTTGTATATCAAGGCTGCCTGATAGGCATTTTTGGCACAATTTTAGGATTAAGTCTGGGATATGTTTTTTGCTGGATGCAGAAGACGTTTGGAATTATCACCATGGGTATGGAATCTGCATTGGTTGATGCCTATCCGATTAGGGCTAAAACATCTGATTTCCTTATGGTTGGTATTTGTGTTTTAATTATCACAATTGCTTTTGCTTACAAACCTGCATTTGAAGCTTCCAGACAAGAACTTGACGATCTATAAAATCTTTACTTTTCCTGTTAATGGAAAAATCAAATAACATCAGGCTTGCCGCTGCTACAGTCAACCAAACACCTATTGACTGGGCAAACAATGTTTCCAATATACTGGCGGCAATTGAAAATGCAAGACAACAAAAAGCAGATCTACTTTTGTTGCCAGAATTATGCATTTGCGGATATGGTTGTGAAGATTTGTTTTTATCAGACTGGGTTTGGGAGAAGTCACTACAAAAGCTGTTCGAAATCATCCCTTTCACAACGGGTATTTGCGTGAGCTTAGGATTGCCGGTAAAAAAAGACAACATCCTCTATAATTGCGCCTGTTTAATATCTGATGGGCAAATTTTAGGTTTCAGTGCCAAACAACATCTTGCAAATGACGGTGTTCATTATGAACATCGATGGTTCCAACCCTGGCCTGCTAGTAAGGTTTCACAATTTAACATAGAAGGTAAGGTTTATCCTTTTGGAGATCTTATTTATGAACAAGCAGGACTGAAAATAGCCTATGAAATTTGTGAAGACATGTGGCACCAGGATTCCAGGCCTGCGGAAAGATATTCTCAAATTGGAATACATTTAATTTTAAATCCAAGCGCAAGTCCCTTTACATTCGGTAAAACCAAAAGAAGGGAACACATTATCGTTAAGTCTACTTTAGATTATAATTGCACATATCTTTATTCCAATCTTTTAGGTAACGAATCTGGCAGGATCATTTTCGATGGGGAATTATTTATAGCTTCACAAGGACAAGTCAATGGCCAAAACCAACGATTCTCATTTAAGAATTTCAATCTTATTTATCAAGACTTCTCACTTGTAAACAATAAATTGGTTGCAGTAAATTCGCCTTCTCTTCCCACAACAGAAATCAAAGAAACTGAATTTTACAAGGCCGCCAGTTTGGGTTTGTTTGATTATTTGAGAAAGAGCCGAAGCAAATGTTATGTACTTTCATTGAGCGGTGGAGCAGATTCTACGGTTTGTGCAGTTTTGGTCAGAACCATGATTGATCTTGGTATTAAAGAATTAGGATCTGAAAGGTTTGAACAAAAAATACTAAGTGGAGGAAAATTCCAAACGTCGGACTTATCTACAATTGCAGCTCAACTGCTGCATTGTGCATACCAGGCAACAGAAAATTCCTCAAATGATACTTTTAATTCCGCCAAAGAAGTTGCTGAAGAATTAGGTGCTGCTTTTTATAATTGGACAATAGACGATGCACTTACGGTTTATACATCAAAAATAGAATCTGCTATAGGCGAAAAGCTGAGTTGGAAGAAAGATGATATCTCGCTTCAAAATATTCAGGCAAGGGTAAGAGCACCTTTTATCTGGTTTCTGGCCAATTTAAAAAATGGACTTCTACTTACAACATCAAACAGAAGCGAGGGCGATGTTGGCTATTGCACGATGGATGGCGACACTGCAGGAGGCTTGGCACCAATAGCTGGCATTGACAAAGTATTTGTTCAACAATGGTTAAAATGGGCAGAAAAGGAACTTGGATTTCAGTCACTAAAACATGTGAACAATTTAAAACCCAGCGCGGAATTAAGACCTCTTGAGCATAAACAAACAGATGAGGCAGACCTTATGCCCTATTCTTTATTGCTGCAAATTGAACAGCTGGCCATTTTTGAAAAGTTTTCACCAAAAGAAGTTTTCAATACATTGATTGAAAAAAAGGAATATTCATACGAAGAATTAAAAGATTATATCAAAAAATTCTATCGTTTGTGGCAAAGAAACCAGTGGAAAAGAGAACGTTTGGCTCCTGGTTTCCATCTTGATGAATTTAATGTAGATCCCAAAACATGGTATAGGTTCCCTATTTTAGGAGGTGGATTTGAAGAGGAGCTTTCTGAATTGTAACAAATAATAAATTCATTTAACTGCTTTTTTAAAAGCATGACCGATATCCTGACCGACTTCTTTTCCGGCCTTACCAATTTTTATTCCTGCTTTTTTACCTGTTTGCCCGACTTCTTTGCCTGTCTTCTTACCGGCGTGCCCGACTTCTTTCCCAGCTTCACCCACTTTTTTGGCGGCGCTTTTAACGGTCTGTGCCTGAGGACTTAAAGCGAATAAAACCGCTCCTATAATCAAAAAATGCTTTATCATATTTATTGTTTAAAATAATCCCATCTGACCATCATCCTTCTTTTTTACATCCAGGTCAATTGAACTCCCTACATCAAATTTTTCAGGATCCGTTGCTGGTTCGTTTTCATCAGGGTTTGTAGTTTCTTCTATAATTTCCTCTTTCCCTAATAAAACTACTTTCTCAACTTTATTTCCTGACAATTTATTCCCCAGAGCTTTCCATCCTTTTACGTCAATTAACATATCAAGGTCACTGATAGTAGTTTCTTTTATGCCTTTGGAATTAATAAACTCCACTTCAACCTGCGGTTGTTGTCTCGTGGAAATCACGACCAGTTTGGAGCCGGCAGCATCGCTTATAAAATGATGCTTTTTGCCAAGTGCCGAAACTTCTATCTTAAACCTTTTAACGTAGTAATTCTTTTGCGCCCCATCAAAATGTACAGCAGAAATGATCTTTTCTGCATCATACTTTTCAATAAGCAACAATTGATCTGGTTCATAGCGGTTTGTAAGTTCAAATCCTGTTATTTCATAGCTTCCGTCTTTATAAAAAACGATAATCTTATCGCTACCTTCAAAATTCCCCAATAGTTTACCTTTTTCATCAGTATTCAGCCTTCCTATTGCATCGCTATACCAGATTTTTATTCCGGATAAAGTGGACTTACCAGCTTGTTTAAAAGCAATTTTCCTAACCGGGTATTTAGTAAGGATATTTCCCTGGGAAGAACGTCCTTTGATACTTACAGTACTGAAATCAAAGTCAAATATTTTCAACCTGGCAGTTGAACTTTGGGATAACTGAATGTTTATGATCTCCGCTTCTCCATTTGGATTTGCACTGAAATACAACACCTTAGACATTTTGTTCCCCATTGTAAGGTCATACTCCTTGTCCCTGGTAATTCCTCCAATCTGAAAACGTTTTACCATAGTGTTGCCAGATTTACCATCCAGGTACACCATGTTAAAAACCATCCTTTCGTCGTTCTTTCTAAAAACACCTGCATGCAAAATATCCTTTCCAACAAATACTTTTTCAGAAATCTTAACTACTTTGAATTTTCCATCATTAAGAAAGGCTGCAACATCATCAATATCAGAGCAATCGCAGATGTATTCGTCTTTTTTAAGGCCAAAACCAATAAATCCATCTTTTCTGTTCACATACAATTTCTCGTTGGCTGCTGCTACACTGTGAGCCACAATCATATCAAAAGTCCTTATTTCAGTCTTTCTTTCTCTCCCTTTGCCATATTTATCCAATAATCTTTGAAAATAGGCAATTGTAAAATCTGTAAGGTGCTTTAAATGATTATCGACTTCTTTAATCTGATCTTCTAAGTCCTTCATTTTTAGGTCTGCTTCCCCAACATCGTATTTACGGATGCTGCTCAGAGGCCTGGCCATCAGTTTTAAATAATCTTCATTCTCAATTTTCCTATAGAATTTAGGAAAGTGCGGCCCAAACAAAACATTTAAAACATCAAAAGAAACC
>JANYCH010000209.1 GCA_025360395.1 Cytophagales bacterium
CTGTACAGCGCCATCGAGGATACGCGCCAAGCGGCGCGTGCGGCGGCGTTCCTGGCCCTGGTCGGCGTGGTGAATCTTCCCATCGTCCACTATTCGGATAATATTTTCCCCTTTTGGAAACATTTAGTTAAATTTATTCCATGAAAGTACGGCGCATACATCCCGATGATTTGCTTGAAGAGAGGAGGAAAGAGCTCCTTGAGATGACTTTTGAACAAAGAATGCTTCGCCACCAGGAACTTTTACTCAAAATTTACCCCGGAAAGATTGGTACCAGCAATCTTAAAGGCATGAAGGTTAAAATAAGAAGAGGTCCGGATGAGTCTATTTAATCCCATTCACAAGTCCTTTTTACAGGCTTTAATTTACAATAATATTGAATTTATATTGATAGGAGGCTATGCTGTGATTCTTCATGGTGCAGATAGAACTACTTCAGATATAGATTTATTGATAAGACCCACTAAAGACAATGGCAAAAAGCTTATTCAAACTTTTATTAACTATGGTTTGGATCCAGGAGATTTAAGACCAGAGGATTTCGAACAAGAACTTTTTTTATCTTTTGGATTTGAGCCAGATGCAATTGATATAATGACTTTTACTAAAGGCATAACTTTTGAAGAAGCATTTTTAAATTCATCAAACATAGATTTTGATGGAATAAATTTAAAAATTATAGATATCCGAGACTTAATAAAAAACAAATTAAGTCTTGAGAGAACAGGGAACAAAGCCTTGTTAGACAAATATGATGCAGCTGAACTTCAACGAATTTTAACAGAAAGAGAAAATAATAACAATGCCGATACTCGCCCTTGAAAATCCCTGGTTAAAAGCCACTTTTAAAACTTTAGGTGCCGAATTGTCTAGTTTGGTTTCAATAACTAATAATACTGAACACATTTGGCAGGCAGATCCAAGTATATGGAACAGGCACGCTCCAATATTATTTCCTATTGTGGGGCAAGTAGAAAACAATTCGTATTCTTTTGAAGGGAAAGATTTTAAAATGTCACAACATGGTTTTGCCAGGGACAGGCAATTTAAAGTCGAATCACAAACCTCAGACTCTATTGTTTTCAGTTTAGATAGTGACGAAGAATCATCAAAAATTTACCCTTTCCAGTTTTCTTTATTTGTCATGTATACTTTGATAACAGACAAACTGGAAATATCTTATAAAGTGGTTAATAAAGATTCTAAGAAAATATATTTTTCGATTGGTGCCCACCCTGGTTTGGTTTGCCCATTTCAGGAAAATGAATCTTTTGAGGATTATATCCTGGAATTTGAAAAACCTGAAACTGCTACCCGACATTTTTTTGCCGGTGGTTTGCTGAATGGAAATATCCAGGAAAAGTACCTTGAAAACTCTCAAACGATACCCCTATCCTATGATTTGTTTAAAGATGATGCTATTATCCTGGAAGGATTGGTCTCTGAATATGTAGACCTGAAGAGTACCAAATCAGGAAAGTACTTGCGTTTTTATTTCAAAGATTTCCCTTTGCTGGCCTTCTGGACAAAGCCAGGAATGAATGCAGATTTTATCTGTATAGAACCATGGTTTGGTGTAGCGGATATTAAAGGAAGAAAAGAGAATTTTTCACAAAAGCCTTTTATACAGAGTCTTAATATTGATGACAAGTTCAATTGTCAATATGCCATAGAAATAAAATCCTAGATATACCATGTGTTTTTAGGTAACGAATCATGACCTTTTCTTAACCAGTAAGCAAAAATTTAAAGCTTACTCGTTTCACCAAACTCAGAAATCAATGAAAATATTTCCGCTACTCACAATCCTGGTTATTGCATCCAATTGCCTGAAGGCTCAAAACACGCTTTTCTTTTCTGAGTATATTGAAGGGTCAAGCAATAACAAAGCGCTTGAAATATTTAACCCTGCAGAAGCTGATATAGATTTAACCACACAGAGCATTGTTGTTCAGATTTATGCAAACGGCAGCTCTTCCCCAACCTATACAATTCCTTTAACAGGTATTTTAAACTCTGGTAAAACTTATGTAATTACCCATTCTTCCTTTGCATTGGCTTTGCCTTCTGGAACGGTACAGCAAACAAGTGCTTCAGTTAATTTTAATGGAGATGATGCAATAGTTTTGAGAGCTGGAAGTTTAACAGGCACCATACTGGATGTAATAGGCCAGATTGGATTCAGACCAACAAACCCTCCCGCCTGGGCAGCCGGTTCTATTTCAACCCTGGACCATACACTTATCAGAAATCCATCCATTACCCATGGTGATGCTAACGGATCGGATTTATTTAATGTGTCACTAGAATGGACATCAAAAAGCATAGACGATGTCGCAGATCTGGGCAAGCACGGTGGTTTGGTTTCTATCCCTAAGTTTTACTTAAATCCTGAAAATATTTCATTTACAACCTCCGCATTAGGGATTCCATCGGTTTCCAAAAAGTTTATTCTTGTAAATAATGATACTATTAAAAACTTAAAAATTACGGCTGGCTCTAATTTTGAGATTTCAAGCGACAGCTTAATCGGGTTTGGACAAACTTTTAATGATACTTCCACATCAGCTAAAACACAAGATTATAAATTTTTTGTTCGTTACAACCCAACTTCTGGTTTTACCCACACTTCCAAAATAATGGTCGATACAATTTGGCCACAAAAAGTGCCTTTGACTCTAAAAGTGAACGGCCAGGTGACCGGAGATGCGCTTGTCCCAATTTCAACTATCCAATCAAGCGCCAAATCAACACCGTTAAAGGGTGTAAAAGTGATAATAAAGGGCATAGTGACCAAAGATTTACAAAAGGTAGCTGAACAAAAAGGATTTTTCCTGCAGGATTTGAATCCGGACACATCAGCTTTAACTTCAGAAGGAATATTTGTATTTGACAGCCTTGGAAATGTAGATGTGGCCGTTGGCAATGTTGTTACCGTTTCGGGAACTGCCGATGAACTATACAATCAAACAGCAATTAAAAAAGTTACTTCCGTCACGGTCAACGAAGCATTTCAAGTATTGCCAATTCCAATAATTGTATCCCTTCCTCTGGATTCTGTTGGTATGCTTGAAAGTTATGAAGGTATGCTGGTAAAATTCACCCAAAAACTTGCCGTTTCAGAAGTCTACAATCTTGGACGCTATGGCGAAATATTGCTTTCTTTAAACAAACCTTTCTTTACCCCAACCAATTTTATCGATCCGAATGATAATCCGCCCAGTGGCAATACAGACTTGGGAACATCAAATGTATCTTTCATACAAGATCAGATTGATCTACAAAACAGAAGCAAAATCCTGCTGACTGATGATTTGAATACACAAAATCCAAATCCTATTCCTTTTATTGACCCGGTTTCCAAAACTTTGCGGATTGGCTCTACTATTGACACTTTAAAAGGGATACTTGCTTATGACTTTGGGGTTTACCATTTATATACCGTAAACGCTCCTAAAATTAATTACGATCCGCGGCCAGCTGTTCCAAATGTCGGGGCTGCCAACCTGAAGGTTGCAGCAATGAATGTATTAAACTTTTTCAATGGCAACGGAATGGGTGGAGGGTTTCCAACAGACCGTGGTGCAACTACTGCATTTGAACTTAGAAGGCAAAAAACCAAAATCGTGGCAGCAATCAAGGGATTAGATGCAGACATTTTAGGCATGATGGAAATGGAAAATGATGGTGATGGTGAGAATTCAGCCTTGAAAGAATTGGTTGATTCAGTAAATATTGGCCAGTCTGCCTTAAACAAATATTCAATCGTGACGGAAAGCAATGCTTCAGGAAACCCCGGTACAGATGCGATCAAAGTGGCAATGATCTATAAAATTTCAAAAGTCACGCCGTTAGGACCTGCGGTCTTTTGTAATTCGGCTGCTTTTACGAATTTAGGAAGACCTCCATTGGCCCAAACATTCCTATTAAATACTAATTCAGAAAAACTTACAGTAATTGTAAACCATTTTAAATCAAAAGGCTGTGGTACCGCAACTGGATTGGATGCGGACCAACTTGATGGACAATCTTGCTGGAACGAAACC
>JANYCH010000211.1 GCA_025360395.1 Cytophagales bacterium
GTAGAATATGAAAAGCATTTAGTATGAAGGGCTGTTGATTTTATTTGATAAGTCCCTGGTTGATTTGCAATTAAGGTTCTTTTAACAGAATCTTTCAATTCAATTCCGTTCTTAATCCATTGTTGATTCGGACTGGCGGTAGAACCATTAAACAATTGAACTGACGTTCCTGGACAAAATACCGCCGGGCCGGAAATAGATCCTGAAAAAGGCTTGTTGTTAAATACAAGCGTGATACTATCTCTGCCTGAACAATTTCCGTTGGTAATATCGAGGTAAATTTTGCCGGAAGTTTTAACAATAATGAATTGAGTTGTTCCTAAAGAATTTCCAAATGCAGCACCTTTCCATACATTGCCTGTAGGCGAATTGGAAATAAGCCTTACACTATCGCCTGTACAAAATGAAGTATCATTTGGCAATGTTGTGATTGTTGGCTTTTTAATGAAAGGGTCAACAGAAGTTGTTTCGCTTAAACAGTTGGATATTGTATCGGTAACAAAAACACTGTAAACCCCAGCGAACTTAGCTGTAAAAGTATCTGACTTTGCAACAGCAGCATTATTAAATAACCAGGTAATATTATAAGGTGCATTAGGTTTTACACTAACCGATAACCGTACTGGAGGATTTACCTTTTGACAAGCCCCTAAAATAGTCAATGGCGCAGGCTTCAAAGAATAACTAATATTAACACTGTCGGTGCTGGTACAACCATTGGTTGTGATGGCATTCTTAACAAAATAACTGCCGGGTTTGGATTGGCCGAAATTAATAAGGCCAGTAAATGTGTTTAGAGAAAGGCTTGTAGACTTGGTTGTAAAATTACTTCCAACAGGAACCGTAATAGGAGATGCATCTGGCATTCCTTCACAATAGGAATTATTTGGATATTTAAAAGAAGCATTAGGTTTGGGCAAAACAGTAACTTCTGTAGTGTCGTTATCCCCAATACAAGTTCCAATACTAAGAGAAACGATATGCTTGTACTTGCCAGGGGCTAAAGGAGGTAGTACTTTCACACTTTGGCTTGTGGATATAGTTTTTTGGCCCAATGTCCAATTATATACTGCACCTTTAAATCTAGAGGTTAAGGTAAGACTATCTCCAGAACATACTTTTAAACTATCAAAACTCCCAACAGTCCTTGGGGTTGAATTTACATTGATAGTTAGTTGTCTTGGCACTGAGTTACATCCACTAAGGCTGGCACTTACAAATAAAGTATCCGTGGCAGCATTTGCAGGAAATAAATATTTAACGGTTGAGCCTGGGGCTTTTAACTGAGTCCCAGTTTTCTTAAAATACCAATTATAGATTGCGCCTTTTACAGCGTCTGTTGTATAATCATAGGAAGTACCCTGACATACACTATTAGGCCCTACAATAGAATTTAATGCTGGAACAAGATTTATAATAAGAACTAAAGAGTCCTGCTTTTTACATTTATTATTACCTGTTATCTCTAAATAGTAAGTTTCCTTTCCAATAGTTTTAGCAGTAATTGTAGGATTTGAAGTTGTAGAAGCAAATTTATTAGGACCCTGCCAAAAATAAGTATAGCCCTTTACAACCTGAGAAACTCCAAGGCTTATCAATCCATTTTGGCAAACAGGTGAATTAGAAAAGGCTATTCCCAAGGGTGCAGGCAGCACATTTACTAAAGTATCAGAAAGCATAATAGTACATCCTGAATTGCTTGCTTCAAAATTTACAATGTATGAACCTGATTTTAAATTCTTGCTTAATACTTTGATTTTATCGACTTTACCTGTGCCTGTGATATAGTTGCTTACTAAAGTACCATTTATAAAAGCCCTGTAACGTGCACCAAATTCAGTACCAGTTAACGTTACTAAGGCACTATCTGTTCCTTCACAAATTGTTGATCCTATAAAAGTTGTATTGTTCGTTGGTGGATAAAATACCGAAATCCTGGCTGTATCACTTAATTGGGCCTCGCAGCCATTATAGTTTGCTTTTATATTAAAAGGCTTTAATCCCCCACCAAGGGTTTCTACGACAAAACGCAAACTTAATGGTGCTCCTTTTGCTGTATCTGTAGAAGAATACTTAAAACCCTGTACATTATTAAAGTATGCTGTATAAATATATCCTTTTACCGCATTAGGAATTTTTACAAAAGCGTAGTTTTCATTGTAACAAACGGTATCTCCAAAGACTTTGGTAGTTGTATCTGGCTTAGGCTTGAAAAAAAGGCCTGCAGTATCAGAAATTTTGCTAAGATTGTTGGAATTAGAAACAATAGAACGGAATCTTACACCCAATAGATTGAACTTTGTATCTATAAATAGATTAGAACTTTTAGAACCTTGAATTCCGTTACCATCAATTAAATCTTCAAAAACATTTGTTTTTACATTCAATATCTGCCACTTATATGTATTTAATTTATCAGGGGTTCCCACAAAAAATGAAGCTTGAGATCCATTACAAACGGTATCATTTACAGGTTGGGAACTAATGGTTATGTCATTTGTATTAGAGGTTGATAATTTTAAAATGTATGCATTTTCGTTTATAGATGAAAGTGTAAAAGTTCCACTTACTTGATTATAATCTACACCTCCGCTAAAATTTCCAATATTGTATATAGAGCCTGTGCCATCAGATGTTATTCCCACACCGTGACATTTCCCTCCAATCAATGTTTTAACCCAGATAAAATTTCCTTTCCCATCCAATTTCAAAACATAAATATCATCATCACCTGATCCTTTTTTAATGGAAGTTCCTATTCCTGGATCAAAATCTACAGATCCGTTAAAAGAACCTGTTGCCAGAATATCGCCATTTTTGTCAATGTCTATACCAAAACCATTGTCATCAGCAATTCCTCCTATGCTCTTTGCCCATAAATATGTCCCTGAAGCATTATATGATGCAATGTAGATGTCCTTATTCCCATTTGATGTTATAACTGGAGCTTTCAAATTAGGGTCAAAGTTTGCCTGGCCATTAAAATATCCTGTAACAACTAGATTATCAGATAGGTCTGCTGCCACACTGTAACATGTGCTTATGTTTTCACCACTAGTCACCCCGATTTTATTTGCCCAAAGAAAATTCCCATCTGTAGTAAGCTTTACAAGGAATCCATTTCCAAATCCAGAAGCGGTAATTGGATAAACTTTGCTTCCCGGATCGAAGTCCATTACGCCCTGTGTGAAGTTTCCTCCAACATAAACATCACCTTTACTTCCAATCAGTATAGATTGTCCAGTGGCATTGGCCCCATCTAAATTTTTTGCCCAGATAAAATTACCGTTTACATCAAGTTTAGAAACAAACACGCTATTTGTTCCGGTTGGGTTCAACAAAAAATCTTTTATTCCGGGATCGAAATCTGCAGTACTTGAAAACCTGCCTGTAGAATATACGTTTCCTTTGCTATCAGTATCAACTGAGAAACCTATATCGGATAATGATTGAGGTCCTCCAAAACTCCTTGCCCAAATAAAATTCCCATTATTGCTTAGTTTTAAAACAAAAGCATCTTCGCCTCCCGATGATGTCAGTTCATAGATTCCTTGCCCCGGATCAAAATCAGTTGTACCCTGAAAAGAACCTGTAACAAGAATATCACCAAATGAATCTATTTTAACAGAATTTCCTGCAGCACCATTTCCACTTCCAAATTGCTGTACCCACAACAAATTTCCTTTTGAATCTAGTTTAGTCACAAAGCAATCTTCATAACCTCCAGATGTGAGGTAGTATGTTTTTAAACCTGGATCAAAATCAGATGAAGACCTAAACTTACCAGTGGTGTAAACATTTCCCTGAGCATCAACCGCAACACTGTTTCCTGAATTAGGATTATCTCCCCCATTGAAACTTTCTGCCCATTCTAAAACAGGTGCTACCTGAGCAAATGAATTAAAGAAGGCTGTAAAAATTAATATAAAAAA
>JANYCH010000273.1 GCA_025360395.1 Cytophagales bacterium
AGGAAATAATTAAAAAGCTGAAATTTAAAGGCAAAGGGGTTATACTTAATGCCCCTAATGATGTTAAAAAGGTGTTCATTAAATTAGGTTTCAATACTACTACAGATGAAATAAACAAGATCTCGAATACCTTAATATTCATCACTAACAAGGGTGAACTTATAGACTTTTTAAAAAATAGTTTGAAACAGATTGAATTTGACAGCGTTTTGTGGTTGGCTTATCCAAAAAGATCTTCCAAAACCAAAACAGACATAAACCGGGATTCCATCCGTGCAAAAGCAGAAGAATTTGGAATTACCACAGTTACCGCAATTTCTATTGACGACACATGGAGTGCTTTGCGCTTCAGGCCCATTGAAAAAGTAGGAAAATAAAAATTTATTACCTTATCCTTAATATAAAAACATGAAATTATCAGGAAATAAAATATTAATTACAGGAGGTGCCAGCGGCATTGGTTTAGGACTTACAGAAAGGTTTCTGGCAGAAGACAATACCGTAATAGTTTGTGGAAGAAGAGAATCTGTTCTAAAAGAATTGTCAAAAAAACATCCTTCAGTCATAACCAGGATTTGTGATTTATCTGTCGAAGAATAGAGAGTTGAATTATTTAATTGGATTTCCTCAAGTCACAAGGATTTAAATGTCCTGGTCAATAATGCAGGTATTCAAAATTGGATAAATATCTCCGATCCTCATTTTTTTCAAATGGCAAAAGCAGAAATCATAACCAATATTGAGGCGCCAATTCATTTGACCTCACTTTTTATTAATTTAAAAAGCCTTAATACTATTATCAATGTCACTTCAGGCCTATCCTTTGTCCCTTTAACAAAAGTTCCTGTTTATTCTGCGACAAAGGCTTTCTTTCATTCCTTTACCCTTTCAACAAGAAATCTTTTGAAAGATAAAAATATAGAAGTGATAGAAATGATCCCACCTGCACTAAATACAGATTTGGGAGGAAAGGGCTTGCATGACACATCACCTCCTGTAAGTGAATTTATAGAAGCTGTCTTTAATCAAATGAAAGAAGGCAAAACTGAACTTACTTTTGGGTTCAGTCAGAATTTGGCCAATGCAAGTTCAGAAGATTTAAAAAATACCTTTAACAGAATGAACCAAGTTTAAAAAGAAATGTAACTTCGATGTATAACAATTAATTCAAAATAATTTCATGAATTATGGAAAATCAAATTTATCCATGCCTTTGGTTTGATGGGCAGGCAAAACAAGCTGCAGAATTTTACTGTTCAATTTTCAAAGATTCTAAAATTACCGTTGATACGCCAATGGTAGTGATGTTTGAAATAAATGGACTAAAATATATGGGATTGAATGGTGGGCCGCATTTTAAATTTAATGAGGCTTTTTCACTAATTGTAAATTGCGACACCCAGGAGGAAATTGACTATTACTGGACAAAACTTACCGAGGGCGGCCAGGAAAGTAACTGTGGTTGGTTAAAAGATAAATTCGGGCTTTCATGGCAGATTGTTCCCACTATATTAAGCAAGCTTATGACTGATCCTGCCAAATCAGCAAGAGTAATGGGGGCATTCATGAAAATGAAAAAGTTTGACATTGAGACCTTAGTTAATGCTTAGCGAAATACTAACTAAAAATAGATAGCTGGCCCTTTTCTGGCCTTTTGAAATGATCCGTTGAAAGGGAAGGAAATATCCTTCCTTTCAAATACTTTTCTTTAGACAATTTGAAGAGCTTGTGGATTGCTTCAGCATATTTACCTTCCCCACTCATCCTTCTCCCAAACTGACTATCGTTAAGGTTCCCACCATGTACTTCTTTTATTTGATGTAAAACCCTTTCTGCTCGATCCGGATACTGTTTTGTAATCCAGTCTGTAAAAATCTCTCCTATTTGTCCGTTAAGCCTGACCATTGTATAGGCTGCAGATAATGCACCAGCATCAGCAATATGCTTCATAATTTCCGGAATCTCATGGCAGGTAAGTGACGGGATGATTGGTGCAATCATTACATTGACAGGAATACCAGCGGATGACAATTCTTTTACCACTTTAAGCCTTTGCTTTGCAGTGGCAGTCCTGGGTTCCATTGCCAACCTTGTTTCCTCATTTAATGAAGTAATGCTGATGTTGACATGAACAAGATTAAACTTTGAAAGTTCTTTCAGTAAATCAATATCCCGCAGTATGAGGCTATTTTTGGTAATCATGCTAACAGGATTTTTATATTTCAGGAATACCTCCAGCAACTGTCTGGTTATTTTAAATTTACGTTCAGCAGGTTGATAAATGTCCGTATTGCCGGCCAGCATCACCGCTGTTGGCTGCCAGTTTTTATTGTCAAAAGCTTCTTCTAAAACTTTAGGTGAATTTACTTTGACTATAATCTTTTGTTCGAAATCTATACCTGCACTGAAACCATAGTAAGTGTGTGTATTCCTTGCATAACAGTAAATGCAACCATGTTCGCAGCCTTGGTATGGATTCATAGAATAGACACCTCTTAAATCAGGACTTACAATCTTGTTCAGTATTTTTTTTGGTGAATCAATAAAATATGTGGTTTTAGGATTAACTTCAAATACTTCATCAATACCTTCCAAATGCTCCGTTACAAATTCCCTTTTGAGAAATTTGTTCCTGGTATTCATTTGGGCACCACGCCCATTGATTGGATTTTCAGACATTTTACTTTCGTAAATTACGACAATTTACCATTTAAGAACAATCGTTTTCACCAAAAGTTTTTCCTAATTTTGATAAGACATCAGCATGAAAAAAGAAAATACAAACCTTTCTACAGTGGGCATATTGGGCTGTGGGTGGCTAGGTTTTCCGCTTGCTAAATTCCTAGTTCAATCAGGGTATCAGGTTGCAGGAACAACCACTTCACCAGTTAAGATTGAAATTTTTGAGGACGCTAGAATAACCGGATCCATATTCAGGGCAGGACTGGATGAAGTGCCAATGTCCATTTTGAATAAGGAAATTCTGATAATAGCATTTCCTCCAAAATCAAAAAGCACAGATGGGGAATGGTACAGAAAGTCCATTCAAACTATTCTTTGCCAAATCCGGGCCTCCTCTATCAAAATTGTGATCCTGATTAGCTCTACTTCTGTTTACCCTGAAATACCAGCCGTTATTTCAGAAGATTTCGAACTTAACATTGACCAAACCAGCAACCCAGGTTTATTCCTTGCTGAAAAAAGTGTTCTTGAATATCATATTCCTACTTACATCCTTCGTTTTGGGGGCTTAACAGGGGGAAACAGGTTATTAGCCAAGCATTTCGCAGGAAAAAGAAACTTGAAAAATGGGAATTCTCCAGTAAATCTTATTCACATTGAAGATGCGGTCGGGATTCTATATTCATTTATATCTGAGGACTTTAAACCAGGCGTTTATAATGCTTGCTCACCTCTTCACCCTAAAAAGAAAGTTTTATACACAAAAGATTGTGAAAGATTCAACTTGCCTTTACCTGAATATGAAGACACAAAGGGTGACGGAAAAGAAATATCAGTGAAAAAATTACTTGAAGTGACCAAATATAAATTCAAGTTTCCAGATCCGGAAACATATACTTACGGCTAGTACTTTATACCTTTTTTCTGAAGCTCATAATTATAGACTAGTTTCCCCAAAGCAGACATAAAAGGAAAACCTACTATATTATATTCATATTTACCATCGTTCAAAATATCATCTTCGTTAACATAGATTACAGCTGATAGAAAGAAACCGATGTCGTTACGTTTATCTTCAAAATAAGAACAATCACTGATGAAGCCATGTGCAAGGCCAACTTTATTATAAATTTTCCAATCAGATGGAATTGAATCTCTGAACCCCATTAAGTATTTAACATGGGTATCTTTAAAAATCTGGTTATTGCAGGAGTCCGGACAATATTCACCTGGCAATTTGCTCATAGATTCCATCAAACTTGTTCTTTGCTTTTCTGTTATTAAAAACCTTTGCTTTGCCTCTGCCATTTCCGGCATTGCAATCAATATTAGCATTTCATGAAAATCAGCTAAAGGGACAAAGTTGGAGGTAATGAAATCTTTAGCTGAAGCTACATATTTTCCATTCCATAAATACCCTTTACCTAATTTCATATTGATAGGTAAAGGTGCCAAAGCAACAGGTTGTTGCCTTCCTTCAATGTGAACGGTCCTTTGGTTTTCATAAAAGACAACTGGACCGGTTTCTGAGTTTTGAAGCTGATTACATTTGGCTATTTTTTCTATAATCCTGGCGTTTGTATATCCTAACTGATTCAACCTCTTGTTGATAAATGCCTGTCCGCATAACTCATATAAGTAATTAAAAGCATGATTATCACTGTAAACAAAAATCTTATCAATAAGCTCCTTTGTTGATAATGGGGTAGGTAGTGGCTTAGATTTTGTGCATTCAAAATCAGATATCGGAGCGAAAGGGGTAAACTCATCTATGCCAAAAACACTCAATTCTTTTATTTTTTCAAGGGCCAAAACCGCAACCGGCATTTTTACCAGACTTGCCGGAAAAAAATATTCATCTGGTTTGTTCCTGATATATTCTGTAATCAGGTTTACTTTATTCTTTTTATAAAATGAATTGCCCTTTTCAATCCTGGTATAAATTATCTGCAGCCGGTATTTGACAGAGTCTTTTAAAACTTTTTGAATAATAAATGAAGTGTCTGATTTTAAGACATCAATAAAGCTTTGTCCCTTTGCAAAAAGACATGAAATCATGATCCAGATAAAAATTAATCTTTTCATCGTTGCTAAGTTAGGATTCTGTCCATTAAACTCGTTCCATTTATTTAGATTAGCATATTAATAAATTTATGAAACGTTTCGGTCTTATTGGATTCCCTCTCTCCCACTCCTTCTCAAAAAAATATTTTTCTGCAAAGTTTGAAAAAGAAAACATTTTAGATTGTGTTTATGAGAACTTTGAAATACCTAAAATCGAACAGTTAACTGCCATTTTAAAAAACAATCCTGACCTTAAAGGTTTGAATGTTACAATTCCATATAAACAGCAAGTGCTACCTTATTTAGACAGTTTGGATGCATCAGCGGAATTTGTTGGAGCTGTAAATGTCATCAAAATTGGCAGCTTAAATAAGCTGAAAGGCTATAATTCCGACTATTATGGTTTTATGGAATCTTTAAAAAGAATGTTGCCGCAAAATTTTAGTTCCATGAAATCACTTATCCTGGGCACTGGAGGGGCAGCGAAAGCTGTTGAAGGGGCATTGAAAACATTGCAAATTGAATATCAATATGTTTCCCGGCAGAAAGAAGGTATATTATCCTATGACCAGATAACACCAGACCTCATTAAATCGCATAAGCTTATTATTAACACTTCTCCTCTTGGAATGTTCCCCAAAACAGAAAGCTGCCCTGATTTGGATTACTCCTTCATCGGACCAGAACATTTTCTTTTCGACTTAGTTTACAATCCGGAGGTGACACTTTTTATGAAAAAGGGAAGTGAACAAGGTGCAACTGTAAAAAATGGCTTAGAAATGCTTCACTTGCAGGCAGAAAAAGCCTGGGAAATCTGGAATGCATAAACAAAAGGCCAGCCAAAATAAATGACCGGCCATTTGAATGAGAACTGATGCTGGTTAGGCCGCCTTAGCTTTAATATGATGCGGCATTTCGATTGGAATACCTGGTGCCATTTTTATTATCCTTAAAGCAGATAACATTTTTATAACCGGATAAGTAGGGTCAAATTCAAACCATTTAGAAGCGAAATTCGAGTTCAATGGATTTTTGTGATGGTTGTTTTGAAACAATTCTCCACCCATCACAAGGTCAAAAACCAATGAGTTTTTAGATTTATCATTGTTATCATAGTTGCTGTAACCATACATGTGGCCACACCAGTTTACAACTGCGCCATGTACGGGGCCCATTAAGAAGTGAATTGGTAGCAATAAATATAAATACCACATCCCAGCAGGAACAAAGTACATGTAAAATAACACGTAAAGTGTACCCCAGCCCATTCTTGACATCCAGGTATCTCCAAGAGATTCTATAAATCTCCATTGTGGAATGTCTTTAGCAAAACGGTCTTCAGGTTTCCTTGTGAAGGCGAAATAATCATTATAAATATTTTTAGTATCCCACATCATTTTAAACAAATTGTTTGTGTTATGAGGTGAATGTGGGTCTTGTGGAGTATCGCTGTAAGCATGGTGCATTCTGTGAA
>JANYCH010000317.1 GCA_025360395.1 Cytophagales bacterium
CTCCTTTTGAGAAACTAACTGCAGGCGCTTCTGCCACCGGAAATAGTTTGTCCCCATCCAAAGAGTTTTTATATGTAGCACTGGAAGCATCCTTTTGTGCCCACATAACGGCCATATCATATAGTTTATCACCTCTGTAAGCCCATAACTCTGTCCTATTAGTTAATTCATTTTCCAAACGATACAACGGCGCCTGATTTGACAATCTGGCAGCATTTTTAAAGGTAACAAGTGCACCGGATGAGGCTGCCTGAACAAAAAAACCTTGACCTAAAGGAATATTAGTCCCTGTAGTTTTAGACACATAAGCAACACCATCAAATATTGAATATGAATTACTACCGGCAAGATTTGTCATAGTAATTTTAGTGTTATCCCAAGTAATTGCAGACGGGTAAGGATTTCCTATAAGGTTATAATTATCCCCACTAAATGCAAGGTTCTGAGTAATATTTCCATTATTTACTGGTCCGCTCAGATAATATTTATCCCCGGTTAATGCCCTATACAAATATCCTTTTCCGGCTTCAGAATATGAATTCGTATTCACTTTAACATAACGACTTCCCGAAGCCTGAGATGGATCATAGTAATAGAAATTCCTATTACTACCATAATATTTCAAAGTAAATTGACCTAAATAGGCATTAACAGGGGATGATAAAAGAATTGGTGGACCGTTTAAGGTCTGTGAACCAGATCTTGATGCGACAAGTCTTTGCACTGTCACATTCCCTGTAACTCCACCTGAAGCTGTGTTATCAAGCAACTGGGCCACATTGGTACCGGATGCATCAGCTTTTAAGAGAAGCATTCCATTTGTGACAAGATTTGCTGTACCGTTTATAGTTACCAAAGTAGAGATTCTTGAAGTATCTAATGTTGACAAAGTTTTATTGCCAGAACCAGAAAGTGTTAAGGTTGGGTAATCTAATGGTGCTAATGATTGAGCTCCTGTTCCGCTAAATTCAAATGAAGCACCTGAATTAATTGAAGGGGTTCCTCCACTTAACACAAAATCTTTTGTTATATAATAAGAAGAAGCACTAAATGTTTTTGTTGCTGCACCTGATAATGTTAAGTTATTATAAGCATTAACATTTGGAAAAGGAGTAATAATTTGAGAACCTGTTGTAGCATTGTACTCTACCGTAGATGAACTAAGTGTGGGTGTTAAATTATTATCAAAAGCAGTATTAGTTGCACTATTTAAACCATTAGGATTAGCAGTTTTGAAGGTTCCATTAATTACTACAGATTCTGTTAATGTTGATGATCCCTTTATTATAAAAGTTCCTCCATCTAAAGAGGCACCTGATGCAATGCTAAATACTGGTGTTGAAGCAGCAGCACCATCTATTTGGAGATTTGATCCCAGAGTAACATTTCCATTTGTAATGTTGAAATTAAATAATGCTCCAGATGAATTAAAATATAAAGTTCCTACTGTGCCACCTCCTGATTTATTAACATTAATAACTGAAGTAGTTGATCCTAAAGCACCTCCTGTTATTGGCATTGTACCTGTTACTGTTCCATTAATATTTAATGTTGAAGTTAATGGGATGCTTGTTACTGTGCCTAGATCAAGTGTGCCATTAACTGTAATTGGTGTATTAAAGGTCTTTGTACCGGTTCCTCCAGCAATAGTTAAGTTATAGTAAGTTCCTGTTTTAATCGTTTGATTATTGGCCCTAGAATAATTTATTGTGCTTCCGGTTGCCAAAGTATCAAAAGTAGTAACAGCCGGATTAAATCCTAAAGAAAGAGTTCCATTATTTAATACGTAAACAGTACCAGAATAATTAAATGCCCCAGTGTTAAAAACCATAGGATTAGTACCATCTCCAACTTTTAACTTTGAGTTTGTTCCTGATATCGTTAATGCGCCGGACATTGTAACAGTTGAACCATTAATTGCATTGAAAACCTGGTTGTCTGAAATAAAATCTGCAGGAGCAGTTCCACTTCCATTTGTTGAAGTACCCCATGAAGATGTTAGAGTTGGATCTAATCCAGACTTATTATAAAAATTTGTTGCAGGTGGAGGTGTAGTTCCAACTACTTTAAAGTCATCAATATAATAACTTTCTCCAAAGCCATCTCCAGTTCCAGTAACAATAAACCTTAATTTTACCTGAGAAAATCCATTTACTGCCGAAGGCAGCGTAACAGTTTTTAATGTATTATATGTGGTATTTGTTGCAGAAGATGAAAAAGAAGAAGAAGTCCAGGTTGAACCATTATCAGTACTATACTGAAGTGATATATTAGATACAATGATGGCAAGTGAAGATGACAGCCATTCTGAAAATGTAACAGTAACATTTGTTTTGTTAACTGTGGAAAAGCTGGATGAAGTTAAAATTGTGCTTGATGTATAATTATCAGACAATGCTGCTGCCTTACCTCCTGAAGCTCCTGAATATCCTGTACTACTAAATGGTGTAGGTGTTGCGTTCGTCCAATTTCCATCACTGGATGTAAAAACCCCTAATCCACTACCAAATGATTCTTGTCCTAACAACGTAGTTTGACCAAAGGATAAACCTACCGAGAGAACAAACAACCCAAGCGTAATTAATTTTTTCATAAATTTCTTTTGATAACCTTTAATATGTAAATCTAAAACTTAAATGGAATAATTTCCTAATGGATAATGTCAAATATTATTACACTATATATGAATAAACGGTAAGAAGTAAACTTTGTTAATTTATTCATAATTTTTCATCAGGTAATACCATTTGAGTATTTTAACATATATATCTATTAAAAAGTTTCATCCTTTTTTGGTTTAATAGAAAGGATTACTACTTTTGCAATCCCAAAACAGAAAGCCTCCATAGCTCAGCTGGTAGAGCAACTGACTTGTAATCAGTAGGTCGTTGGTTCGATTCCGACTGGGGGCTCTTGAGATCAGGTACTTACATTTATTTGTAAGTACCTTTTTTATTTATTGGCTGAACGTTTACCTGTCTCATTTTTTCAAGCTTGATAATTGAGAGTTAAACGGAATTTAACTCAATACTCCTGGAGACAAATCAATATGTTTGAGATGTCTCTCTAAATGATTTGTTAGTTTATATTTAATTAATGTGCCAAGAGCCAGTTTTCTCCTGTACCCATTCCAATCTCCATAGGAACCTCAAGCTCAATGGCATTTGTCATAAATAGCGCTACTTTTTCTTTTAACAGATCTATTTCACTTTTGTGAGCATCAAATAAAAGCTCATCGTGCACCTGCAGGATCATTTTTGATTTCAGGTTTGCATCCTGCATCCATTTGTGAATATTCACCATGGCTACTTTAATAATATCTGCAGCTGATCCCTGAATCGGGGCATTTATAGCATTTCGTTCTGCCATTCCACGTTGGGTGAAATTAGCTGAATTTATGTCTCGCAGGTATCTTCTTCGATGTAAGATAGTTTCAACAAATCCAGTTTCCCGGGCTTGGTTGATAACATTATCCATATAGGTTTTAACAGCCGGAAACTGTATAAAATAGTTATCGATGATTTCTCCTGCTTCTTTTCTGGGGATATTTAATCTTTGGGAAAGGCCAAACGCAGAAATTCCATAAATGATCCCAAAATTTGCTGTTTTGGCCTTTCTTCTCATATCAGATGTGACTTCTTCAACCGGAACCTTAAAAATCTTTGAGGCTGTAGAGGAGTGAATATCCAAACCATTTTTGAAGGCTTCCAACATTGTTTCGTCCTTGCAGAATGAAGCCATGATACGTAATTCGATCTGGGAATAATCAGCAGACATTATCAGGTAATCTTCATTCCTTGGAATAAACGCTTTTCGTATTTCACGTCCTTTTTCAGTCCTG
>JANYCH010000320.1 GCA_025360395.1 Cytophagales bacterium
GTCTTCAGCTGGGATTCAAAAATTACCTTTGGCCATCTAAAAGCTTAAAGTTCTCCTTTAGGATGATTTCAGGGGGCTTTGTTGTATATGATTCTATTGCAAAAATGGGAACTGTTAATACTTTGGATAGTACAAATACCCTTATTGGAGATTTTAAACTAAAAATCCCTTCTTACGATAGAAGCAGTAATGCCGTTGAACTGGTGAGAATAGGAATTGAAGATACAGCCAATGGTTATTTTGATTATCAATATATTTACATTAATAAAAATACTGTTCCTGTTATCACTTACATTCCTGAAACTGCATCAGAAAACAGGTCACCAATAAAGGCTTATCCAAACCCGTGTGCTGAAACATTGTTTGTAGAAACATTTAATGGAGAAGAAGTTTCGCTCCGTGACATGACGGGGAAACTATTAACAAGAAATATGGAAAGGTCTGGTATGGCAAGTTTTGATATGACAAAACTTCCTGAGGGTATATATTTTATCCAGGCACAAAATGGCAAATCGACTTCTTACAGGAAGGTTATAAAAAAATAGGCATATGAAAGAGGTTATTGCAGAAATAGTTACGATTGGCGATGAAATCCTTTTTGGACAAATAACGGATACCAATTCCCAATGGCTTGCAGAACAACTTGGCCTTTTAGGTATAAAAGTTAAAAGAAAAGTTTCAGTTGGAGATGAACAATCAGAGTTGCTTCAAATATTTAAAGAATCAGAAGGCAGGGCCGATATTATAATTCTAACAGGCGGTCTCGGCCCAACATCAGACGATATAACCAAACCAGCTTTATGCCTTCACTTTAACTGTGGATTGAAAATGGACGAGCAGGTCCTGGAACATGTGACCGAATTCTTTGAGAAAAGAAACCGGCCAATGCTGGAGGTAAACCGACAGCAAGCAGCCATTCCCGAAAAATCCAGAGTCTTGTTTAATGAAATGGGCACCGCACCAGGATTATGGCTGGAGAAAATGGGAAAAGTATTCATCGCTTTGCCAGGAGTACCTTATGAGATGAAAGAAATCATGAGATCTTCCGGACTGCCGGAATTAAAGAAGTATTTCAATCCTCCTGTAATTCTTCATAAAGTAATCAGGACTGTTGGATTAGGTGAATCTTTTTTGGCCGAAAACATTAAAGATTGGGAATCAGAACTACCTGAACACATAAAACTAGCCTATCTTCCTTCTCCCGGAATGGTCAAACTCAGACTTACAGCCAAAGGCGACACTGAAGCAGTACTTTTGAAAGAATTAAATTATCAAACAGAAAAGGTTAATAAATTAATTGGCAAATACATTTTTGGGGAAGGTGGCCTGGAACTTGAGCAGGCAATCGGCAATCTTTTAATTGAAAAAAAATTGACGATTTCAACCGCTGAAAGCTGTACCGGAGGAAATATCAGCAGCATATTGACTTCAGTTCCTGGCAGTTCAACATATTTCAAGGGCTCAATTGTAGCTTACGACAATAATGTCAAAATTCGTCAGTTAAAGGTAAAACCTTCCACACTGAATGAGTTTGGGGCAGTTTCAGAACAAACAGTATTGGAGATGGCCAAAAATGTCAGGGAGATTTTAGAAACTGACATTGCCATAGCTGTTTCGGGAGTTGCCGGCCCTGGTGGGGGAACAGAAGAAAAGCCGGTAGGGACTATTTGGATCGCCTATTCAGACCAAAACCAAACGATAGCCAAAAAACTGAACCTTACAAAAGACCGCAAACTTAATATAAAACTCACAACTGTGATTGCCTTGAACTTTGTAAGGGAAAATCTGGGACAAGGATTGTAATCCCTGTCCCGATTTTTTTATAAACTTTTGGTTTTCAACAAATCCCTGATTTCAGTTAACAACATTTCCTCTGTAGTAGGTGCAGCAACTGGCAATGTAGGCTGAGCTGCTTCTTTTCTTTTTAATCTGTTGATAGCCTGAACCATTAAAAATATGATAAAGGCCAGGATAATAAAATTGATACTTACCGTCACAAAATTTCCCCAGGCAAATACAGGACCCAGTTTTTTAGCCTCAACAAGGGTTATTTTTTGAGATTCGGCCAGCCTTGTGGCTTTATTTAAACCAACATATAAATTAGAAAAATCACTATTTCCGAATATTCCCACAATTGGCATAATCAGGTCGTTTACCACAGAATCAACAATTTTATGAAATGCACCTCCAATGATCACCCCAATTGCCAGGTCCATTACATTTCCTTTTATTGCAAACTCTTTAAACTCTTTTAAAATGGCCATAAGTAAAAGTTTTATTTATTTAATTCAATTAAACTCAATATAATTTTAATTTCCAATATGTACCTGTATTTTTGATGTTCTTTATGTTGAAAAAAGCTTTATATATTGTTTTTGTTCTGCTTTCTTTTAGCCTTGTGGCGCAAAGAAAATATGAGGCCTTTGATATAATCAACGATAGCCTGGTAGTTCCACCCAATGGAATATACCTGATTGATAACATCTTTATGGATGATGCTGAAGTAATGAACAGCCATTATCTTGAATATCTTCATTTTCTGGCGCAGGATTCTTCTGATGAAGCGATAATAAAAGCATATCCGGACACGGCAATTTTTGGCAAAAGACACTTAAATGAATTTCTGAAAATCAGAAAGGAGTATTATAGAAAACAAGGCAAAAAGCATAAACCCATTGCTCTGCTTTTTCATGACGATGTAATTCATTCACCTTCATCAAAGCATCATTGGTATAACTATTTTTCTTACAGGGAAACGCAGAGTTTCCCTGTTGTCGGTATTGATTATCAGCAGGCTGTTTCTTATTGCAAATGGAGGTCAGACCTGGTCAGCAATTATTTCAATGAAGTTTTAAAAAGCAAGCCTAAATACAGGGCATTTAAAGACAAAATAGTAAGGTTTGAATTTTTTCTGCCAACTGAAGCCGAATGGGAAAGTGCAGCGTGCGCAAAGTTGGATCCTGTGGTTTCACCGTTAGGACTAAAAGAAGTTCCAGCAGACAGTCTTCTTTATTTCAACATTAAGTTTGCTGATAATGTTAAAATAAAAAATAAGATAGAACCGGAATATATTTATTCTCATAGGCCTAATACATTGGGATTCTATAATATGATAGGCAATGTAAGCGAAATGACAGCCGTGAAAGGAATCAGCAAAGGAGGAGGTTATATCCATACTGCTACCCAATGCGATATCAAAAACCATATTCCATACACTAAACCTCATAAATGGCTTGGATTCAGGTGTGTTTGTAAAGTTTGGGTAACCCCACTTCAGAATTGATGAAAGTTTTTAACCAATTTCTGATAATGGGCATTGCCCTGCTTTTGCTTACAACTTGCAACAGGGTAAAGGACAAGGTGAATTCTGAAAAACCTTTCTATCTGTATTTTGCGGATCAATCAGGGGTGCTAAAAGATACTTGTTTTGACAAGGTTTACGGTATAGGAAATACGAATCTTATCCCATGCGCAATAGGTCTCCAAGGTATAGAACTGCCATTAAATATAACTACTGAAACAAGTTCTTTTGTATTCGTCAAAGATACTTTGGAAGATACCATTACACTTGATTATAAAAAATTTTACAGGCTGGCCACTACTGAATATGAAGTTAGTTACAAAATAAAAAACCTTCCCAAAAATAGTTTTGATTCACTGAGTACACAATGCATTCCTCAGTTAACAGATCTTTGCAATGCTTATGAAGGATTATATGCAATCGTTTATACTAAAGTAAAATCCAGGAGAAAATAATCCTTATAGAATGAGATTGTATAAAATATCTGACAAAGCAGTGGGGTTATTTTGGAGACTGCTGCTCTTTTGGAGTATTGGTGCTGGAGCTGCAAATGCACAGTTTGTTAGTCAATGGAGCCTTGATGCATTACGGATTGGAATTGATCCGATTAAATCCTGGTCAATGCTCTCTCATGCTGACAAACACTTGGACAGGCCTGTTTATTTTAACAATACGGAAGGATTTATTGAATTTCTTGTACATCAGCGGACAAGTATTGTTTTTGAGGCAGGTTACAGCAATTCCAATTGGAACTTGTTTAAAAACACGCTTTTCTATAATAGCACCGGCACTTACTATCGCCTGGGTTTTGATTTTAATGTCTCAGAACCAGATCCGGATTATGAAGTTGACCTCGGATGGCGTATTGGTGTTAATTCCTTTAAAGAAAAGGCAAGGTTGGCCCTTCATGGAGACTATTGGAACCAGAATGTTGACGAACAACCTCTTTTATCACAGGGAAGTACTTATTGGGGAGAAATTGTGCTAGACCTAAAATACAGGGTTTTCAAATATTCTACCAATAAGTATTTAAAAAACATCTGGTTTAATACCTCTTTCCGTTTTCGTTTCAAACAAAACGACTTAAAGGCAGAAACACAACATCAATATTATATGCTGCCTGGTTATGGTTTTAACAGCCGGTATTTTGGCGGAATAAATTTCGGTTTAAGTTACTTTATAAAAATCAGGGAAAGAAAAGTGTATACCATCCACCATTTACACGATAATAAAGTTTTACTTCATCACAGATAGTATTAAGTCAGTTTAAGTTTTATCCTTTGGGGATATTCTTTTTTTTACACTTATGCTTTTCTATAAAGTCGGAAGCTTCTTTTATTATAGTTTCTTCGTCTTTATCAGCGTATTTTTTAATTTTTTGGTAACATATACAGGCTTCTTCCAGTTTACCTTCCCTGCCTAATAGAGAGCCTAAATGTGCATTGGCATGTAAATAATAGCCGGTTTTGTAAGCCTTTGCCTCTTCGCCAAAGTCTATGGTCCTCTTAAAAAAATTCTTGGATTTTTCCGGGTCTTTTTTGAAGTTGTAGATATAACCAAGCATATAGGCCGAAAAGCGACCTGTCAAGGCATCGTAACCAACATAATGACTGTCTATTTTGGCAATGGCGTTTAGTGCGACCTTTTCTGTCTCTTGAAAATTTCCGGATGAAAACAGCAAACGGCAATAGAATCTTTGAAAGAAGGGATTATCAGGAAAGGTAGCGTATAAATATTTAGCTATAGGGATTGCAGCTTTGGCATTTTCTTCCTCTAGTGTATAAATGCGCATCAGGTAGCTTTGGGCCTCCGTCCGGGTAAAAAAGGCGTTGTTTGAGCAAAAGGTCAATTGTTCAATTCCCAGTTTTTTATTTCCCTTTGGAAAAAGCGCCAAAACTGGTTTTAACCATACCATGGTTTCGCCAAGATATTCTGCATAATAATTATATAAACCATCGCCAAACATGAATTCAGGGCTTAAATCTCCCTTTTCCTTGCTTTTTTGCATGTAGGTCATGGCATTTTTGCCTGGACCAATGGCTTTTGCATACTTGCCACGGTCTGAGAGGATCCTGCCTTTAAACCCATAAGCTGCTGACAGAAAAAAAGCCCCTTCAGTTGAAATTTTAGTGTCTTTAGATTCAAACAATGGTTCGGCATATTTTATGCTGGAGTCCATATAAGCCAGGATTTTATCATCGTAAGCAGTGTTATCGTCGTTTGCCTGAAACTTCCAGAAATTGCTCAATCCCATCAGGAAATAAGGCATCGGGTGTTGCGGATATTTAGCTCGGAGTTTTAAAAATTCAGATTCTGCCTGTGGGAATTTAAAATTGTACATATTGTTTACAGCATCGGTCATGTCAATTTGCACGTCCATGTCTGTGAGCAAGCTTATTAAATCAGGTTGTTTTTTTTGTGCAAACAGCACATTAACCGAAAAAAGGAAGAATATAAATCTTTTTGTCATTGGTAGTATAATACAAAAACCGTGCAACCTAGCTGTTATTTAGCAACAAACGCAAACTTACCCTTAACAGTTCGCCCATGTTCCGGCATTCAAGAAAAGGTTTATAATGATAATGTTCTGCAAGGGAATGGGCAAGCTCTCTTTCATATTCATTACTTGAAAGGGTATCCTGAACAGAAGCATCGCCAAGCTCTTTGATCCTGTAACGGTAACTGCGCATTCTGTGCGCCATCAATGCCCTTTCTTCCCGTTTATATTGTCTTTCACTTTCGGCAGAAATATGGCCCAGGCCAAGTTTTAAAATTGGGTTATTCTGTTTGAAATACTGTGGCATGTAAATATGTTTTCGGCCATCATAAGATTGCTGGTCGAAGTCTATTGCCCTTATCCGGTAACTTATTTCATCAAAGTCAGGGATCATTTCTATTACATAATTGCTGGAATGCATATCGCCAAGGAGCCTGATAAAACACCTTTCGTTGAATTTTATAAACTCTTTGGCAAGCCTGGTCTTATTCAATGTAGCATCGTTGAGATGGTACTTTATGAAACGATCCCCTGGAATCCCCATAATATGTTCTTCAATAAGAGTATCGCCATCAACATAATAGCTCATTCTGTTAGGCGAAAGTACATGTTCCAGTTCAAGTCCGTAAATCCTGGAAGCATCGGCATTTTTTATATAGAAATAATCGAAGTTATCGTTTAGTTTGTTCACTATCCTAATCCGGAATGGCCGTGTGTTGCCATACATACATAAGTCTATCCTGTCTATGGTAAGGTGCTTCATTACGCTCATATCACCATTTGCTTTCAGGATAGCATAAAGCTTTTTGAGACTCTGGTAAATATGTTCCATGTCATTCTGGCTATAGAGCACTGTAACCCACAGCGTATCTGTACCATCAAGATCGTAAAGTGGAATAGAACCCTCGTGGCGCAATAAATCCTGGTATTGAATGGGCATGCGTTTTTCCCTTTCGTATTCAATAAGATAATTTCTTAAGTGCTTTGAGATTTTGTAGGGCACTTTTTTTTGCGTGATCATATTGGCCTGTTGGGTTCCTGTTTACGATTTTACAATATTTCCTTTTAAATGGCTAATTTTACTGTATGAGGTATTTTGTTATTTCTTCAGCGCTTTTATTGATTTTGTATTCCTGCAAATCTTCAAAAAGCACTTATACAATCCTAAAAGATCCTTCCGGCAATAAAAGTTTAACAAAAGCATTGACTGTTCCTGCTTCAGGAAAAAAAGTTGAGGATGTTATCCATTCTGCAAAAAAATACCTGGGTACTCCTTATAAGTTCTCAGGAATGGATAGAAACGGGATGGATTGTTCCGGATTAATTTGCCAGGCTTTCAGCGATGTCGGTGTTAAACTTCCGCATCAATCAGGAGAACAAAGTAAGCTTGGACAAAGTGTTTCTCTAAACAACCTTAAACCAGGCGACCTTATTTTTTTAGGCGCAACGAAAGGTTCCGACAAAGTGACACATGTAGGTCTTGTAGTAAAAGTCGAGACCGGCAAAATTATTTTTATTCATGCTTCTACTAAAAAGGGAGTTATAGAAGAGAACTTACTTGAAAAATGGTACCAACCTTTGTTTATAAAAGGTTCAAGGTTATTTTAGCATTTTAATCCGTCAAACTACATGAAAATCCTTTTTACATTCTTTTTACTGTGTTGCTCCTTTTTCGGCATATCACAAACAAATGACAGTTTGAAATACAACTCCAAGGCCATTTTCGCTCCCATTACTAAAAATGGCAAAAAAATCAAAACCAATAAGCAACTCAATAGTATCCTGTTATCTTGTGAAAAAGAGAAAGAAACATTTAAAAAATTCCGGAGGGGTAATATTGCTTATTTAATTTCCTCGTTAGCTGTTGGTATAGGGGGATTTCTAATCTTATCTTCAGATGAAACTACCAGGCGCTATGCCTATATTCCAATAGCTGCGGTATTTGTAACATCGATCGCTTTAGAAAATTTATACTTTAAGCCGAGGCTCAAAAGAACTATTAACTTATACAACAGTAATTGTTTGTAAGTTGAAGGGGCCTTGCCCTGATACCAAATGAAGGCTTATATCACCCAATCAGCTATTTTTTAACAAAAGATCTGCTCCCTTTATCACTCACAAATTGATAAGTGCCTGATGGCAAACCGTCCACTGAAATAGTACTAGCTTTTCCTGAAAGACACTCGACACCTTGTAAATTAAATATCTTCCAGCTTTCTATTTCTTGTGAGATATGAATTTCAGTATTTGCAGGGTTTGGAAAAACAGCAAGATACGATACAGTTTCATCACTACTCTCAAGACCTGAAATTGTCCCTGTTATCGTAAGTGTTTTAGTTACAGTAGATAGCTGTGTGCCTGCTCCGCCATCTTTAGGCCTTAACTCTGTAGTTACAGTATACGTTCCGGCAGGAATCGCGTTTGCAAGCGAAACCGTAATCACATTTTTTCCATACCCGGCATAAGCGAATATTGGGCTGTCAGAAATAATATTTGCCTTGCTGTCTTTAATGATGATATGGATATCGCGGTCTGCATTGGCTTGGTATAACAATGTAAAATCCAAGGTCTTGCTTGAAATCATAGATCCAACAAAGTTACTGAACGAAACATTTTCCGTGTAGATGAAAGGAAGTCCGGTTGCAGAAGCTGTCTGATTGATTGGAACAAGTGTATAGGATCTTACCCAATCGTAATACGAAGCATTGATGGTATTGTCGTTCAGTTGAGCATCTGTAGGAACAGGTCTTGCCCAATCGTAGGTTTCAGTCACCATATTGATGCCCATTGGAAACAAAAATGGGTTATCTACCACATTGGTTCTCATTTTGACTGTCCCCGCAAAGTTGGCATCAGAGTAAAAATCACATTGAGTGGCACTTTTCCAATAGCAACCATAAGTATGAAAATCCTGCCAAGATTCCGAACTGAGTTTGGAATTAGCAGCAGCACCATTGCGTTCTATGGCGTTATTTCCCGCAGAATAGAATATTTCTGGGTCTCCATTGCAGTTTACATATCGAAAATGGGTATTGAAATTCATGTCTGTACGAAATTTGAAGCTTCCATTGAACACACCTCCAACACTTTCTGCAATGTCTAATTCCTGGCTAAACTGATCCTTTGGACAATCAATTCCCCCACTCATTTTATTGACCCCTATCAAATTGTATTTATCGTTTGACATCCAAAACGTAGTAGACATCGCTATGCGAGAAGCCTTAAAACTACATTCGTAATATCCATAAGAAGCGGTTTGATTCAATGACTGTATCGCACCTCCTTTTATTGTATATATTCCTTGTGCTGGAACTAGCGGAGCATTTCTGATAATCAAGTTTCCTCCAGATAATGAGATGGTTGAAGCATCAAATTTAGCCGGCGGCCTGCCAACCCAGCCGTTAAAGCTGTCCCTCCATTTGGTTTTGTCCAGAGCAACTCCATTAAATTCGTCAGAATAAGCTGTGTTTAAGATCCATCTAAAACCTGTAGGCGGTTCTGGAGGGCCAGCATACACAAAATGTGAAATTGCAACTGATAGGAGTATCGCTATTTTATTCATGTTGCTTTTAAATTTTTAACAATTATTTATAAATTGTTTATTGTTGAAGCCTAATGAATAGTATAACACTGTTACAGTATGGATTATCTCTCAATAGTACAACTGATAGTTTCATAGATTCCATTGATTATTGGTTAAATAATTTGAAGTTTTCAGGCTTCTTTTATAAAGCTTTGTTCAACCCTTAATCTATTTTTGCAAAATCAACTTTTGTAACCTAGTCTCGTTGTTTGATATTGTTTCAATTATATATATCCCTGAACCCTGGCCACTCAAATCAATATTAACAGGTTCAGAATCTATGGCCTTTTTTTCCATAACCACGTTACCAAAGACATCCTTAACTTTCAACGTAGTATTGCCTGGTATCATAATAGTTGCAACACCACTTGTAGGGTTTGGATAAATGAGTTGTTGTGTATTCTGGTTGTTATTACCATTTAGGCCTGTTATAACTGTAGGTACAATATACAAGAGAATACCGGAAAAGGGCTTCACTTGCACCTGGTTGTTGTAGGCATTTTGGTAGCTGTCTACGTAGGAAGCCGACAAAGACTGCGTCTGGATGGCTTTGGTCGGATTGTAGAGAAAAAGCAAGGAATCATTGGGGTTAGCCGTCGCAATTGTGACTTTCTGAAAAGACAAATTATCAACCCAGATCGGCCCATCGGTTTGCTTCATGTTAAAATCAAAGCGGGCATCGGTGGCCGATTCGGTGGCCTGGAAAAAGGATTCAAGCTCCCGCCTTGTGGTAGATGCCCGTATGGTGACCGCCGGGGCAAACCTACGATAATCCCCCCCGCTTTTGAGCAGCGTTTGATCGATGCTCGCACTGGCTGCATTGCTAATAGCGGATAGTTTTAACCGGTAATAACTGCCAGCCGTGATGGAAAACGTATTTGTGATTAGGCCAATCCCATTGTTTGAAGTAGGATTATTAAAGCCTAGTCGCGCACTGCCCCCATTCAGCTTATTGGCATTGTCCCAGGTTAGGTTGCAATTATTATCATTCGACCAACAACTGTAGCAGCCCATACCTGTGTTAAAAGTGCTTTCGCAAAGTAGGTTGGCATCTGCCGATAAAACCTGGTAATAGTTGTAATGCCGCGGGGAAAGCTTTGAAGAGCCATCCTGACCGGTTTTTGCTACCCAGTCTGCCAGAGTGTACTGATTGTTATAAATCTGGTCGTTCTTATCAAAAGGAGTGGCGTACACATTATTTAAAAAGGTACCAAAGCTAGTAAAGATGTTGTCTTTGGTATTGGCACGCAGGGTGACCTGGATGGGGTGGTTGGAAGCAAAGACATTGTTGGAAACCGTCAGGTTACGGATGGGATTATCAGGTGCAATATCATCGTGTCTCAATTCAAATTGGATCCTATTGCCATAGCTCAGGTTGTTGCGAACAGCTACGTTACTGGCATTATGAATGTAGATTCCTGCCCCCCTGCAATACCCTATCGTATTGCTATCAATGGTTACGCCCGAACTTTTATCATCCATATAAATACCACACGCCCAGTAATCTTCCTCTACATTGGTGTAGGGGCTCCGTTATTGAGAATTACATTGCCCACAATCCGGCGGTTGGTATTGGTTGAGGTACCATAGGTATAAATGGCAGCTCCGTCATCCTTGGTGAGACACACCGAACTGATGTAATTGTTCTTAATTAACATGTTGTTTCCATCTGCGAAATTAACGCCAAGAAATCCACACCGATCAATCCGGTTTCGCAGAAATGTCTGTGATTGTCCGTAGAGGACTACCCCATAATAGGCATTCTCGCCCCCTGGCCCATACCCGGCCACAAAGAATTGTCTTGGAATAGATTGTCAGCAAGCAACATATCAGGACCGCCTACCCCAGCCATGTTGTTTTGCACATTCCACACCTGGCAATTCGAGAAGATGGTATTACCACCGTCCAATAGCAATCCGTTCTTGCCCGACTTGTCTATTTTAGTATTCTTGTAAAGCTGGTAGTATCCATTGCCGTTTAAGGCAAGATTGTTTGCCATCGCCAAGGTCAGGTTTTCAAACTTGGTG
>JANYCH010000321.1 GCA_025360395.1 Cytophagales bacterium
AGAAAAAGTCAATATTAAACTTGACCTTCAAGCTAAGAAAAAATAAATATTTCAAGATGGAGAATTAAAAGAGGCTGCCCCTAATTGGCAGCCTCTTTCATTTGTTTTTAAAGTATCAATATTAAAGATTACTGCTTTATAACGCTTTTGATTACTTTGCAAATAATGTAAAGAATTACAGCTTCGCCACCTTTACTAC
This sequence comes from Cytophagales bacterium, assembly GCA_025360395.1. GTDB lineage: Bacteria > Bacteroidota > Bacteroidia > Cytophagales > UBA9547 > UBA9547. The sequence continues at coordinate 200 of JANYCH010000321.1, forward strand.
CTGATTACCTTTAACACTATTTATCTTCACCATATAAAATCCGGACGGCAACTGACTTCCAGCCTCTTTCGATCCTTGTGCCTCGCCTGTTTCCAGTAGTTTACCTTCCAGATCCAGAATAGAATAACTAAAATCTCCAGGTGCCTGAATTGTGAATGACATTGTAAAGGGATTGGGGTAAGAGTTTATCTCAGTTCCGTTTGGCTCAGCCTTTTCTTCGGAAAGTGCCAGGACAACCTTTGGTCCGTCTATAATACTTATATCATCAATATATCCGCTAAATAAGCCTGTTGAGGATGGCTTATCAAAACTTATCAGGATTTGATCTATAATTTTCCCTGCCATTTTTGTTCCAAATGTACTTTTTATTTTTGTCCAGGCATTAAGAGGAATGCTTCCGCCATGACCAACGTTTGGATGAAGGCTTATATTGCTTTGATCCACAGCACCTGCGTCACGCAAAGTCGTTCCATCACTGCAATGAAAATCTATCCCTACATAGCGTCCGTTGTTTTGTATAGGATAGATCCAATATTCCAGGGTGGTATTGGCACTTATAGTTATATTGGCAGGAAATGTTTTGAAATAAGCATTGGTATTGCTCCCGCCACCAGCAGTTCCAGAATAAAATAAAGCACGCGTCCCTGAATGATGCTGGCCCCGACTTGTATCACAGATCGCCTGGGTTACATTATTGATATCTGTTACACTGCTTTTCCATGCAGGCTGGGCATCCAATTGATATTCAAAGCTTGTCCTGAACCAAATAGGGCCTTCTGAATTGCGGATCGAAACAGCAGTTGAGAGAGGATCAAGTCCTTTGATTACCCTGCCAGCTTTTCCAATAAGGCGCAGATAAAAGTCAGAAGAAAGATAAGTACCATCTGTACTCATGGTCACCATTTTCTGAGTTTGATTTGTAGGAACAGAAAAATAGCTGTCGGCTGCCTTGGCAATAGCTGTTCCTTCGTCAAATTCATCGAACATGGCCACATACAGACTGTTTATGCCTGTATTTTTTACATTGTAAAGTTGTCTCCAGAAAAAGGAGCCTTGATTTCTTGGCATTAAGTTCCAGGCATTTGGATTATCATGACCCCAGCTATAACCAGTCCAAACTACTGGTTGATAGTCAATTCCGTTATCATCGCAATATTTTTTGTCAGGGACCATATCATCCCTGGTGTAATTATCTACTTCTACATCATATTTGTAACGTCCTACCATCCAGGGAGAAATCATGTCGAAAGCTTTATAAACATTTTCGAAGCCTGGCTTGGAGTCGCCGGTTCCATTGCGCCAGTGAGTCGGGGTCCCTCCTATTACATAATATCCTTGATTTTTGAACCAATTAATCAGGTCAAGCGAAGCTACAGTATCACCAGGGCGATCGGTGAACCCTAATCCCCAAATACAAATCACCGGTTTACCATCTTGTTTCGCATATGCGTTGGAAGAGGTCACTTTCAGTTTGTTTATCATCTCATTAGTCCAGTCTGCTTTAACATAATCAAAATTTACTAATGGAGGACCGCTGATATCATACATAATATAAAATGAACGCTGGTACTTTTCGGCCGACTTCATCATATTGGCAGTAACCGCATTTCGGTGTTGTTTAAAAACATCATCTGCCAGTTCAGAAGAAAAGCGTTGTAAAGCTGCTCCGTCTATTCCGTATTGTTTCATCCAGGCAAAATGAAGGTCCATTGTTTCCTGTTTGTAAGAGGAAAACAAGCGGGCCTGTTGTCCATCGCCCAGGGCATTTTGGTTGGTAGGAAACAATGATACATCATTGTAATCCGTAACATCGGGATAGATTTCTACACCAATAGAAGTTGGTGAAGGATTAGCGGGAGCCCAGTGCCACCACCGGTCGATAGGCGAACCGTCTCCCTTCCAGGAAAACCAGCCCTGATAACCTACAATGACTTTGCCGACTACTGAATTATCCTGCGCTTGTGCTTTGAAGACAATGCTTGATAATAAGACAAACAAAAAAAGTTTGATTGCTTTCATGTTTTATTTATAAAGTTTATGAAATATGTTTTATTCCAAATTACGCGTTAGATAAAATTAAGTTAATGTTATCTTGTTTTATTTTTAAACCTACAACAAGCGTAATTACAGAAAATATAATTATTTACTTTGGCTCCCAGAAAGGTAATTTACCTGAGAAAAAGTAGGGAGCAGGTCTAGAATCTTTGTAAAAAGTTTAAAACATCCAAGAATAAAAGGGTAGGTACTAATTCTGTAAACTTTACAATCATTTAAATTGTTGTTGTTGTTATTCTTGCTTTCTTATATTTGCATATTGAGATTTTCTGCTACCATATTAAGCTTCATTATCCTGTTTCTATCGGTAATGCCTTGCACAGATCGCATGACCTGTGATCAGGAGCAGAAATTTGTAACCCACCATGATCATGCTGAAGACGAAACCGACACATGTTCTCCTTTTTGCATTTGTGCCTGCTGTGGCTGTATGAGCCTGCAAATGCCTTTGATAGCGAATTCTAGTATCATTGAAAGAAGTGAAACCATCATTTCTAAATCTGAAGTGCCTTATATTCAAACCTTCATATCATCCCATTTTTTCTCTATCTGGCAACCGCCAAAAATTTCATAAGGTATAATCAGTTACTATCAAACCCTGTTGGGACCTGATAATCTTTCATTTTAATCAAATCAAATAAACCCGACCTTGCGCAGGCACTTTCGGCGTTTATTCTTAAATCAACTTTTATATTTTTAACTGATGAAGATGCTGGATAACATTATTCATTTCTCTATAAAAAACAAACTCATTATTGGGGTCTTTACCCTTGCACTGGTTATTTGGGGAGGTTGGTCTGCAACCCAACTGCCCATAGATGCAGTACCGGATATAACAAACAATCAGGTACAGATCCTAACCGTAAGCCCTTCACTGGCGGCCCAGGAAGTTGAAAGGCTCATTACATTTCCGGTAGAAGTGAACATGGCCAATATTCCGGGACTTGTGGAGGTCCGGTCTATTTCCAGGTTTGGCCTTTCTGTCGTTACCATTGTTTTTGATGATAAATCTGACATATACTGGGCCCGACAACAGGTTACTGAAAGATTAAAAATCGCTTCGGACCAAATACCAAAAGGAGTCGGCGTGCCTGAACTGGGGCCGATAAGTTCTGGCCTTGGGGAAATTTACCAATATGTGATCCATACAAAAAAAGGTTTTGAGAACAAATATTCAACCATGGAACTCCGCACTATCCAGGACTGGAGCGTGAGGAGACAATTACTTGGAACTAAAGGGGTTGCAGATGTTAGCAGTTTTGGCGGGTTTGTAAAACAATATGAAATTTCTATTGACCCATCCCGGCTTCGCGGAATGAACCTGACTATCGGAGAAGTATTTTCAGCCCTGGAGGGAAATAATCAGAATACAGGAGGGTCTTATATTGACAAGCAACCTAATGCCTGGTTTATCCGAACAGAAGGACTGGCCACTTCGCTGGAAGACATTGGTAATATGGTAGTTAAAAATACTGCCAATGGAACCCCGATCCTTATCAGGGATGTTGCAACTGTCCGGTTTGGGCATGCAATGCGTTATGGTGCTATGACCCGTAACAACGATGGCGAAGTTGTAGGGGCAATTGTGATGATGCTGAAAGGGTCCAACTCCAACGAGGTTATTAAAAACGTAAAAGACAGGATAGAGCAAATAAAGAAAACCTTGCCAGAAGGGGTAGAAATTGAAGCATTTTTGGACAGGACACATCTTGTGAACCGTGCCATCCATACAGTTTCCCAAAACCTGGTTGAAGGGGCGCTTATTGTGATTTTTGTGCTGGTATTGTTTCTAGGAAATTTCCGGGCGGGTTTGGTAGTGGCTTCTGTGATTCCGATAGCATTGCTTTTTGCTTTAGCAATGATGCACTTGTTTGGTGTATCTGGGAACTTAATGTCTCTCGGTGCTATAGATTTTGGTTTGATTGTAGATGGGGCAGTCATAATTGTAGAAGCAACATTGCACCACATTGTGAGTAAAAGTTATAACCATAAACTAACACAGGCTGAGCTTGATCAAGAAGTATATGAGTCTGCGGTAAAAATCAGGAGCTCGGCTGCTTTTGGGGAAATCATCATCATGATTGTTTATCTGCCAATCCTGGCACTGGTAGGAATTGAGGGCAAAATGTTCAGGCCTATGGCCCAAACTGTTGCTTTTGCCATATTAGGGGCCTTTATTTTATCCCTAACCTATGTTCCCATGGTTTCGGCATTGTTTCTGAGTAAAAACCCGGTTCACAAGCGAAATATTTCAGATAAAATGATGGACTACTTTTATAGAAAATACTCTCCCGCCATTCATTTTGCAATGAAAAGACAAGCAATTGTCCTGATTACTTCCATTGTGCTTTTTGGTTTAAGTTTATTGATCTTTTTAAATATGGGCGGTGAATTTATTCCGACATTGGATGAGGGCGATTTTGCTGTTGAAACCCGTGTTTTGACTGGCAGTTCGATGATGCAAACGGTAAAAGCATCTTTAAAAGCCGGAGAAATTTTAACTACTAAATTCCCTGATGAAGTAAAAGAAGTAATTGCCAAAATAGGGTCCAGCGAGATCCCGACCGACCCAATGCCACTGGAAGCTTGTGACTTAATGGTAATATTAAAGGACAAGAAAGAATGGAAAGTAGCATCAGATAGGGACGGCCTGGCAGAAAAAATGCACGAAGCTTTGGAAGAAATACCAGGTGTAAATTATAGTTTCCAGCAACCAATTCAGATGCGTTTTAACGAACTGATGACAGGGGCCAGACAAGATGTAGCCATTAAAATTTATGGAGATGACCTTGATGTACTTGCCCTGCAAGCCAATAATCTAGGCAAATTAATACAGCCAATTAGCGGTGTAAAAGATGTTTACATAGAAAAAGTAACCGGACTGCCTCAGATTGTAATCAAATTTGACAGGCAAAAAGTAGCCCAGTTCGGCCTGAACATCTCAGAAATGAACAAGGTTATAAGTGCTTCTTTTGCAGGCGAAACAGCTGGCTTGATTTATGAAGGAGAAAAAAGGTTTGACCTTGTAGTTCGGTTGAACCAGGAAAACAGGCAAGGCCTTGAGGATGTGCAGCGTTTATTCGTTACTACCGCCAAAGGCCAGCAAATCCCATTAAGTCAGGTTGCAGAGATTGGGTTTAAAGTCGGGCCAAATCAAATTCAGAGGGACGATACAAAGCGGCGGATCACGGTTGCATTCAATGTTCGCGGAAGAGATGTGGAAAGTATTGTCAAGGAAATCCAACAAAAAGTCAGCTCTCAACTGAAATTGCCGGTCGGCTATTATGTTACCTATGGAGGTCAATTTAAAAACCTTGTAGAAGCTAAAACCAGATTATCTATTGCTGTACCAATTGCCTTGTCCCTAATTTTCATCCTTTTGTATTTTACGTTTGGTTCATTTAAACAAAGCGTATTGATTTTCACAGCCATACCTCTTTCTGCTATCGGGGGAATATTGGCCCTGTGGATAAGGGATATGCCTTTTAGTATTTCAGCCGGTGTAGGTTTTATAGCCTTGTTCGGTGTGGCGGTTTTAAACGGCATAGTGCTGATTGGAGAGTTTAACAGTCTGAAAAAAACCGGCTTTACCGACCTGAAACTTATTATTTTAGAAGGGACAAAAACAAGGCTCAGGCCTGTACTGATGACGGCAACTGTAGCATCCCTGGGCTTTTTACCAATGGCATTGTCACATGGCTCAGGGGCTGAAGTGCAAAAACCACTTGCCACCGTTGTAATCGGGGGGCTTATATCCGCCACGCTGCTCACTTTATTGGTCTTACCTGTTCTATATATTATTTCTGAAACGGGTTTTCGGTTTGGGTTTCCAAAAGTATGGGAACGTAAAAATTATCCATCCGCCAATATCATTTTACTCTTTGCCACATTCCTGGTCCTTGGCAGCATTTTTCCATCGAATGCACAAACATTAAAACCTGTTACACTGGAAGAAGCATTGAGCCTTGCAGTACAAAACAACAGCAGTGTAAAAGCTTCCCAGTACGTAGTAGATTATAACCGGAACCTTCAAAGGACTTCAACAGAAATAGCAAAGACTAATGCAACACTCATGTATGGCCAGTACAACAGTTATTACAACGACAATAGTATAACGTTGAGCCAAACAATTCCGTTTCCTACTTCAATGATGCGACAATCGCAGCTACATGCACAATCTATAAAAAGTGCAGAATATAATAAGCAGGCGACCGAAAATGAATTGCGGCTCAATGTAAAAACTGCCTATAACTCTTTGCAGTATGAAAAATCCAGGCAACTAATCCTAACTAAACAGGACAGCATTTATGTCAATTTCCTGAAATCTGCAGAGATAAGGTTAACGACAGGAGAAAGCAATATGCTTGAAAAAGCAACTGCTGAAAGTCAACTTTATGAACTTAGGTCTTTACAAGCCCAGAACCTAGGAGACATTCTTATTCACCAGAATACTTTAAAAACCCTCCTAAATTCCAATGAAGATGTAACCTCAACCGGTCAGGGATTAGAGAAAAAGGTTCTGGACATCCCATCAGATTGTGTTTCTGTATCTTCAAATCCAGCTTTGCGGTATTTTGCGCAACAGGTGGAAGTAGCCAAAGCAGGCAAAAATCTGGAAAAAGCGAGATTACTTCCTGATATTACTGTCGGATATTTTAATCAAACACTTTATGGGACTCCCAATTACAAGGACCCGGGTATAGTTTCAAACAACTCCAACAGGTTCCAAGGTGTGATAGTGGGCCTTGCTTTTCCGCTTTGGACAAAACCTCAGCTGGCAAGGATCAGGGCGAATGAAGCAAATAGAAATGCTGCACAATCTACTTTAGAATTTCAACGAAAAAACCTTCAGGGACAATATTCACAAGCTTTTCAGCAATTCCTCAAGTTCAAAAACAGCCTTGAATATTACGAAAAAAATGCCCTGCCCTCTGCTCAATTAATTATTTATAATGCCCAGAAAAACTACCAAAGTGGTAACATTGGGTATATTGAATTTTCGCACGGTCTTACCAGGGCATTGGGAATTCAAACAAATTACCTGAATATCCTTAGCCAGTACAATCAATCTATCATTCACATTGAATTCCTTATAGGAAGTAAATAAACATCTATGAAAAGCATTGTCAACATTTTTATACTTCTTTTAACCGGCCTTTTGTTTTCCTGCGAAACCAAAAAAACTGATACAGTAACAGAGCCACATCATGAGGAGGAAGAAGGAATAGTAAGGTTCACCAACGGGCAATTTAAAAGCGCCAATATCCAGCTTGGCAGGATAGAAATAAAAAATATCAGTTCAACCATTTCCTGCAACGGTGTTTTAGATGTTCCTCCCCAAAACATGGTTTCAGTTTCTGCTTTAATGGGAGGATTTATAAAATCAACTGAATTACTTCAAGGATTAAGGGTAAGGAAAGGTCAGGTAATTGCTACTATACAAAATCCAGAATTCATTAAAATACAGAGTAATTACCTGGAAAATAAAAGCAAGCTCACTTACCTTGAACAAGAATACAAGAGGCAGGAAGAACTCTCCAAAGACAATGTTTCTGCTTCTAAAATATTTCAGCAGGTAACTTCAGAATACAACAGTCTTCAGGCAACAGTCGGGGCATTGGAGGAACAGTTAAAAATGCTGAATATCCACGTGGCCAACTTAAATAATGGGAACATTCGCAGCACTGTGAATATTTATTCGCCTATAAATGGCCATGTCACAGCGGTAAATGTGAACATAGGAAAATTTGTAAACCCCCAGGATGTAATTTGTGAAATTGTGGATACAGACCATTTGCATGCAGAATTAACAGTGTTTGAAAAAGACATAGCCAAAATACAAAAAGGTCAAAAAATAAGGTTTGTGCTCGTAAATGAAAGTGAAAAAGAAAGGACTGCCAAGGTTTACCTGATCAACCGCCAGATTTCTGCCGAAAGGACCATACGGGTACATGCCCATCTGGATAAAGAAGATCCAAATCTGATGCCCAACATGTACCTGAAAGCATTGATAGAAGTCGGAGAAGGCAAAGGATCTACAGCGGTAAAAGAAGAAGCAATCGTAAATGTGGGAGATAAGTACTTCATTTTCATTCCCATACAAAATCATGAACATCCAGGCGCGAAAAATTCAAATACTAACACGTCGGCAATGGCGGAAGGTGATGAAAAAGCCCTGAGTGAATATGCTTTTAAAGCAATAGAAATTAAGAAAGAAGGAACACAAAACGGATATGCTGAAGTGGTTTTACCGGCAGGATTTGATAAGGAAGGGTCGGCTGTAGTAATAAATGGGGCTTATGAACTCCTTGCAAAAATGAACAATACTGAAGAAGAGGGTCATTAATATTGAATAGCTTCATTTTTTTAAAAAGAGATGATTATCTTCAACTTATTTAGATCAGCCTAAAATATAATTATTATATATCTAAACAATAAATATATATTGCCGGTAAAAAATATGCGCCGGTTTCTATTTCCCTTTTTTATCCTGTCAACATCCCTGGCTTTTTCACAAAAGCCTGATACAATTTTGATTTTAAAGAAAGATCAGGTAAAACTTTTTAAAGAATTTGTTAAGTATCAGGAGGAGGCTGAATTTGATTTGGTTCCTGATTTTGCAGAAGAAGGTATAATCACTGACCGTCCGCATATTGCAGAAACCCCCCATTTAGTACCTAAAGGTTATTTTCAATGGGAATCCGGGTTTCAATACCAGCAAACAAAATCCCTCCTAAATCGCACCAGGGAAATAACTTATAATACAACCCTTGTCCGTATTGGGATAAGTAGGAGGTTCGAAGGGAGGGTTGAGTTAGATTATCTTGGAACCCAGACCAAAAGAAGAAGTAATGATAGTCTTATTCAAAATGAGAATGGTTTATCAGGTATTAACCTTGCTTCAAAAATATTTATTTGCAAACAAAACGGATTCAGGCCAGAAGCAACACTTCTATATGGCATATTTTTACCTTATCCTGGTTTGGTATATTTCAGGCCTTCTTACACAGGTTCTGAAATAAAATTCCTTTTGGTAAACAGGCTAGCTAAATGGTTTGAGTTTGAATACAATGTCGGTGTACAGTGGGACGGGATAACTAAAAATGCTGCTTATGCTTATGCCCTTAACAATGAATTTGAAATGAGTAAAAAGTTCTTTTTCTTTTTGGAGTTATATGGTTTCTTTTATGAAAATGGTAATCAAAACGATCAATTCAACGGAAGTTTTACTAATGACCATAGGGTTAATACTGGAATATGGTACCGGGTTACACCAAATACCCAGTTCGATTTAAGTGGCGGAATGGGATTAAGCAAAGTTTCTCCAACTTACTATATCGCCTTAGGGTTCTCCAACCGGTTCAATTTGAAAAATACGAATCGTGTAGTTAAAAACTGATCAAAACGCTAAAGTTATAACAAAATAATTAACTTATTCAGTTATTGACTGGTTAGTTAATACCCTGTTTCATACCATATATCATTATTGTGGATTATAAACATTTCGTAATTGTGGACCCAGATAAAATAAGTTGTTATCTGACCCAAAATTCAATTAAAAGCTGTTATCCTTTTGCGGAAACCGTTATTTTCTCAACAATCGATGAAGCATTATCTCACCTTGGGAATCAAAAAGAACCTTGCTGCCTGCTAATAGAAAATAAGGTGATCAATTTACCAACCAAGACTATTTTAAGTATACTACATAAATTTGAGGCCAAGAAATTCAGGATAATTATCTTGTCAAATGCAATTCAGAAAAAGATGCTTGACCTAATTCCAAAATTTGACTTTGTCAGGTTTTGTTACAAGCCCCTTACTAAAAAATTATTACAGGAAATGATGGAAGACAATTAGTTTAAAGAAATCTATAAATATTGAGTCTTCTTCAGCAATTCTCCAACTTCACATTTTTTAAAACCGCTCCTTAACCAGGCATCTACAGTATCATCAAGATCATCAATATGGTCAATACTGTCGTTATCAATTACAGAATAAAAGGCTTTATCTTTTAAACTGTACCCTAACAAATTAACTTCTATTGTCATAGACTCAGCTTCAATCAATAAGCCATTGAAAGGCGCAACAGGCAATTCTATAGACATTTTAACAGCTGCAATTATTTCGCTGTCATCGGACAGGCTTATTCCAAGGTAAATATTGAGATTGTACATATTATTTAATTATCATGATGGGCTCAAAACAGCCCATCTTCGCAATTTAAGAAAGGTGTAATTTGGAAATACTGAAAAAGGAAATTATAATTTGCATAGCTAACTTATTTCAAAAAACATTAGACAGGAAGCCGATTGATATGATCAATGCAGTCAAGGAATAAGGAATTATATACTGAGTACTAACTGATGCATAAACGATTCAGATTGTACATAATACTTAGTTTTAGATCACCCAAAAAACAGCTCATCTTCGCAATTTAAATACCGGAAGTATTGAAAATGTTAAAAAAGGATGTTAAACCAAACCTATATATTTAAAAGATTAAATATATTTGGGAATATATTTAATCAATAAATCACTTTTCCAACATTTTATGAAACTAAAATTACTTAGCTTGTCCATTTTTATTGGCTTTAGCACAATTGCACAAACAAAGCTTACTATTCGACCTGGCGCAGAAGGTACAGATGCCTTAATTTTTAGCAGGGCCGACCAGGTAAATGTTAATTCAGGTTCCTCCACAGGAATACAGGCAGTAGCCTGGACATGGAATGCAGATAAATTAGGTAGTGGCATATTAAGAAGCTTAATTAAATTTGACCTTTCAAAAGTTCCTGTTAATGCTGTTGTTGTCGAGGCTACCTTAACTTTATATGGCAGCAATTACAACATTGATGGAAACCCTGGCCATTCCAAAATATCTGGGTCAAATTCTGCAACTCTTGTAACGATTACCCAGCCATGGCAAGAGAATACAGTAACTTGGAACAATCAGCCAGCAACAGGCGCATCTGGTGTCATTCTAGCAGAAAGTAACAATGGCACTCAGAATTATGCCTTAAACGTCATCAAAGACGTAAAAAATATGCTACTAAACCCAGCCAGTAACAATGGATGGATGTTGAAACTAGATACTGAAGTACCATACAGGGGATTATTTTTTGGCTCAAGTGATGCTACCGACCCAGCTCTTCATCCTATGCTTGAAATAACTTATACCATTCCATGTGATGGAACTCAAGAATTTCAACCAGGTTCAGAAGGTATAGATGCATTGATATTCAGCAGAGATGATTCAAAAGCGACGAATCAGGGAAATTCTCCTTACATGCATGCAGCCACCTGGAGTTGGGATGCAGACAACCTGGGCGATGGAACCTACAGAAGCCTTTTAAAATATGATTTAAGTTCAATACCGCCAAATTCTGTTATCGAATCTGCCAATCTTAGCCTATTTGCCGATAACTATGCTATTAACGCAAATCCTGGACATACCAGTTTAACTCATTCAAATGCTTCTAAACTGTATACAATAAACCAGGAATGGAATGAAGGAAAAGTAACCTGGAACAACCAGCCAACATTTGAAACCCATAATTCAACAGTTACCCTACCACAAAGTACAACTTCAAACCAGAATTATATTCTGGATGTAAAGAATTCAGTTCAGGAAATGGTTGCCAACCCTTTAACAAACTATGGCTGGTTGCTGAAACAGGATATTGAAACCACTTACAGCGCAATGTTCTTTGGTTCAAGCGACAATACGAATAGTGATCTAAGACCTAAACTTGTAGTTAAGTATGCCTGTCCTGTAGTTACTTCACTTTATGAAACCATTTCAGTTTCAGAAAACCTGAGTATTTTCCCAAACCCAAATGAAACTGGTGTATTGACCTTTTCAGAAATATCTACAGGTAAAATATCAGATGTTAAAGGAAATATCGTTCTGAACTTCTCAAACACCGATGTTGCAAACATTTCAAACTTATCGAAAGGAATTTACATTGTTCAAACCAGTTCTGGCAAAAACAAAAAGCTGGTGATAAAATAAATTGCTCTTTTTAAAAGGCCTACCAAAAAAGATAGGCCTTTTTATTAACCTTAAACGCCTTGGAAGAAATGCGTTTGATTGTTGCCAGATGATACGCAAACTATGGGTAACTATACCTGTAAATAAAACGGCTTCTACTTCACGCTAAGCATTTCATTAGGTGGGTTTGTCTTTGAGAGTAGCAATATAACTGGATACTTCCTGGATCTTGAGAAGGTGAAAGCTACGCCTTCCAGGAATCATTACTTTTGACGGAACACCGCATTTGATCGGCTTAAAAACTTTCTTGATTTCTCCTCCGTGCAGCCATTATGGGTCGATAAGGTTTGGCACTACCCTTCCCTCTTCTAATTGGTTATGGCATGCAGCACAGTTTTGGTAATACCAGCCACAAGAACTACAACCCCTAACATTCTAGTTTAAATAATGAGATAACAACGCAAAACGTGGCACTACAGCAATTTGAAATTAAATCTTGCTGTCGTTTTTACCTTTTTAAATAATGAGCAGCGTTTATAATTTCTCGACCTTGAAGATTTTCTGCGAGTTCTGCCAATTTACTTTTACAAAGTAAATTCCGGACAGTAATCCTTCACCAAAATGCAGTCTGTCATTTGCTTTGCCAGTCAATAATCTTACACCGTTTGAATTTGATATCTCATATTCAAAACTTCCATTAAATTCCAGAGTGGCATTATGCTGAAATGGATTCGGGAAACATTTAAAACCTGATATTTCTGATTCAGTTTCATCAATAGAAGTCACCACTTTATTTACCTTGACATTTACAGATGTAGTATCCTTACAATTAACTGTATTTTTAGCAATAGCATAAAAAATATAGTTTCCATTGTTCAGGTTATTAACAGTAAAACTGTAAGGAGCAGCTACGTCAGAAACCAGCAAAACAGTTCCCTGATAAAAATCTACATTGCCGATATTGGTACTGGTTACTGTGGCATTCAACTTGACCTGATTTGTTGTTACAATTGCATTATTTGCCGGACTGGTTATAGCAACGATTGGTTTGACATTCACGGTTACCAGTTTTATCTGCGAAGTATCTTTGCAACCGTTTGAGTAAGTAGTTTCGACCTTGAAAGACCCGCTCGCACTCACCTTGTAAGTGGAACCCGTCCCAACCTGGGCTGTTCCATTAAACCACTTATAAGAAGCGGCGTTATTCGATGTTAAAGTGATACTTTCTCCCTGGCATAGGGAAGAATTTCCGGCAGGCGAAATTGTTGCAGCAGGTACCGGGTTTACAGTTACCACTATTTCACTTCTGTCGCTTTCTGAACCGTTAACTGTTTGAGAAACAAAATAACTGGTTTGGCCAACTGTCTGAGTTGATGGAACGGGTACTGAACCCAATGCACTACCACCGGTAAGTGTCAAATACCATTTTAAATTACTGCCTGAAGCTGAAAGCGCAATTGCTTTTGCAAACTGGCAATAAGTACTCGCAGTTACGATTGGCTTTTGTGGCTTTACCTGAGATTTCACTGAAAGAACAATGGTAGTAATAGAAGTATCAGGTAAAACCAATGAGTCTGCAATTGGCAAACTCCCTTTGTTCTGATAATAACTGTTTTTAACTGATTGGTAGACAGTGGAACCAGTTATAGTATATCCGGCAACCGAAACATTTGTTTTGATAGATTTAGAGCCAGTATTTAACAACACTGCTATTATTTGGTCTCCATTTGGATTGATAAATACAGAGGACTTCACAACACTATTATCGTTGCTGCCTGATATTCTTTTATAACCCGGTTTAATATGTTTGCTGAAATGCTTGAATGCATAATAGGTTGGCTTAAGGCTATATAGTTTTGCGTATTTAGGTTTTATCACATTTCCATTTCCATCCTTGCAATATGAACCATAAGGACAATCAAGATCTATCACATCACTTCCGGGATAAGCAACATCCCAGTAAAAATATCCTGATGCATTTGCCTGACTTAATGCATTGCTTACTATCCAGGCAGATTGAAACCAGTCATTATGAGTATACTCACTCATTATATTTGGTTTGTTGTTGAAATTTGTTGCGATATTTTGAAGTGCGGGAATAAATGTATCAGGTTTATCAGGAGACTGGTCATATAAATGATAGGCATAGGCATACAGCCCCTTTTTTGCTTTTATAGGCGTGTTAAAATTTGTAAAAGGCTTAATCTGGCTTTCAAACGTTTCTGCACCTATCATTTGGGGGGGATTGGGAAATTTTTGGATCCTGTCATATACAGAATCCAGCGCCTTATCATAACCCGCAAAGCCACTGGTTCCACCTTCGGTTGGATCAAATCTGCAGGATTCATACCCTGCCGTAAAATCAGGCTCGTTCTGAAGGCTTATAAGGTCTGCTTTTATCCCAATTTTGGCATAAGCAACCAGGGAATTGTACCAAAAGTCCCCGAACTTACCATAAACATACTGGCCGTTTTCCTTCAAAAGTGTCCCGCCGTTTTTTGTTGAATTATTGCTTTTAAGATTTGCAGGCGGAGACCAGGAAGAAATAAATATTTTAAGATTAGGATTGTACTTTTTGCCCTGGTTAACAAAATTAGTATCCATGGTCATAAAATTAGCCTCGTTATTATATTCATTTCTCAGTCTTAGCCAATCGAGCCCAAGGTCCTGAAATAAATACTGGTAAATCTCGTTGTGGTTAGGGTTTTCATAAATCCAGTTATTATAAAAAGCCAAAGCTCCACCGAAACCAATCATGGTCTGGTAGGCAGTTGTTGGGGTAATTCCCAGGCCATTTGTAGTACTTTGAACTGGTGGGCTATAAGCGGTAACTGTAAGGCCATCAATTAAAAAAGTCCCTAACTCAGGGAATTGAAAAATTTGCTTTGGAGATGTTTCTCCTGCCGTATATAGCCATTCGTATTTTAACCAAGATGTTGAAAGTGTAAAGCTCTGGGCAGCATATTTTGTGTTTTGTTGTAAAACTGTTATGGATGAAGCAGCGACAGAACTTTTGGCATAAAAAGATACAGAATATACTTTGCCTACAACTGCCGTCCAGTTTGGTCCCAAGGTTTGTAAACTGTAAGCATTTGTTCCAAGTGTGGTAACATTTACTTTAAAAGCCTGGGTTCCTTCAATCTTATCAGCCGTCGACAAGCTATATGTTGCAACTCCGTCGCCGGCAAGGTTATTCCAACCCGTAAATCCAGACTCAAAACCTCCGTTTGTTATTAAATTCTGAGAATAAAGATTAAAGCAGGTAAAAAATGTAAGGCAGGTAGTAAATATTTTTTTCATTTTATTGAAGTTTTTAATTCTTTGTGGTCCTTAAAATAATGCTGTTATCCTAATATTAATTATGAATACTAATTTGCCAATAGTAACTAAGGTTGATGTTGAGGCACATTTCATTGCAATTTTAATATTCTACCTGATTCCTGTGGAATATTTAACTCCCCTATTAGTGCAACGGATAGATTCATAAAAAAGGTTGGCAAAATTTATTTTTGACTTCAGCCGAAGTAAAATAGTCCCCATGAGAAAGTTTGTCATTAAATGAATTTATAAGATTTTATAGTTTTCAATTTAATACAGGGCAACACCATCATTGTAACGAGATTTAGAAAAAAACATCCGGATTTAAAATCTAATCCTCCTCGCCTAAATGAAATATAAATCGAAACTTCGGCCATAATACTTGTACCAGGCTCGTATTCCTGACTTTGTTTGTATTTTCACTAATGCTATTAAATAAGCATTAATTAATTGTATATCAATCAGTTGCGTCTATTTGTAATATAAAAAATAAAGCTTAATCAATCTGCAAACGGCTTACATCGGGAGGTCGTAAAAAAACTTCAATTCATTTTGTAAAAAT
>JANYCH010000325.1 GCA_025360395.1 Cytophagales bacterium
AGCAAGCCTTCAGCTAGTTCTGATGTACTGGGAACTCTTAAAAAAGGGACCAGAGTGCACGTATGGGACAATGCAGATATTTGGTATGAAGTCCGCTGGGAAAATAAACACGCTTTTATCAGAAAAAACAATTTAAAAATTGCCCTGGCATCTCAACAGAAATTTGAAGGGCGGATCTTTAAGTTCTAGTTTTTGAATGTAATAAACTTTTGTCCGGCGAAATTCAGACCTGTGAATACAATCATTCCTACAATCTGGGCAATTAATGGATCAACGCCTATCTGTTCCACTAAAAGAAACACAAGACAATACTGAACAAGCCATACTATTCCTATCACTAAGAAAAACAAGAAGCCTTCCTTTTTCACATCACCCTCGCTCCTGAATGTCCATTTGCGGTTAAAATAAAAACTGGTAATGGTAGGAAGGAAATAAGCAATTGGATTCACCACCAGATAGCTTATTCCCAATACCTTATTTAAAATAAAAATAATGGAAAATGTAAACAAGGTATTGGCTGCACCAACCAGCCCAAATTTTACTAACTGCCTGTAGCGTAATAATAAATCAATCATTTCAATTCATTAGGGCTGGTAATACTCCTTCATACATTTGCCTTAATTCAAAAGTATTTCCAAAATGCTCATTGTCTACCAGACAATTTCCATAAATAACGGCTCCTAATGGGTAAAAATCAGCATTCTCAGTTTTTAGGAATCCTTCAAATTCCTGCTTGTTATCAGGATCTATTGAAACAACAATGCGGCTCTGGCTTTCTCCAAATAAAAATGCGTCTTTCCTGAAATTTTTATCAGAGGCAATATCAAAACCTAACTGATGATTAAAAGAGGATTCAACCAGCGCAACATATAATCCTCCTTCAGAAATATCGTGCGCCGAACGGACAAGTTTACGTTTAATAAGCTGAATAACCGTTTGCTGAACCTGATATTCGTAATCAAGATCAAACCATGGAGAGGGTGATTCTTTTACACCTAAATGATTATATAGGTATTCTGAACTTTAAATACAATTCTGAGATTTTCCAATCAGGTATATAAGGTCGCCCGGTGCTTTAAAGTCCAGGGTCATGTGATTATCAATGTTCTGTAACAAACCAAGCATCCCAATTGTAGGAGTTGGGTGCACAGGTCCCTGGTCAGAAGACTGATTATAAAAAC
This sequence comes from Cytophagales bacterium, assembly GCA_025360395.1. Lineage (GTDB taxonomy): Bacteria > Bacteroidota > Bacteroidia > Cytophagales > UBA9547 > UBA9547. The sequence continues at coordinate 1,182 of JANYCH010000325.1, forward strand.
TTACATTTCCGCCGGTTACTGGGGTACCAAATTTTTCACAGGCTTTTTTCATTCCCATGATTGAATTAACAAATTGCCAGTAAACCTCAGGATTATAAGGATTTCCAAAATTTAGATTGTTAGTAATTGCCACCGGAAGCCCTCCTGAACAAACTACATTTCTTGAAGACTCTGCAACAGCAATGGCGCAACCTTCTTCCGGATTCGCATTTACATAACGGGAATTACAATCTACAGTAATGGAAATTGCTTTTTTAGTGCCTTTTATGTTGACTACTGCTGCATCAGAAGGTGCATTAGTGGTCAGGGTAGAGGTTCCGATCATGGAATCGTATTGTTCATAGATCCATCTTTTAGAAGCAATATTCGGTAGCTTCAATAACGATTTCCCCACCTCAGCATAATTAGCAGGCTGAGGAATGGTATCTATACTGAATTTTTTAAATTCGGCAAAATAAGCAGGCTCTTTGTATTCCCTGTGATAAACCGGTGCGCCACCACCTAAAACCAGGTCATATGCAGGCACATCTGCTACTTTGTATTTGCTAAGCGTTGAAAGTTGTGAGTTACGAGGGTCAGCAAAGTGATTTTCGAAAATCTTATTTTTATCTTCAGGCACGCCCTGGTAAAAAGTAATCCTAGTTCCTTCTACTACCACTCCAATCTGCGCACAGTGAAGGTCCCATTTATCGAAGATTTTTTTAATATCGTCTTCATGGCCTTTTTTAACTACTACCAGCATTCGCTCCTGTGATTCTGAAAGCAGGATTTCGAATGGTTGCATATTTGCCTGCCTGGTAGGTACCCGGTCGAGCCAAACATCCATACCGTGTTCTCCTTTGGCACTCATTTCTGAAGTAGAACAAATAATTCCGGCAGCACCCATATCCTGAATACCAATAACATACCCTGTCTCAATAATTTCTAAGGAAGCTTCAAGCAAAAGTTTTTCCTGAAAAGGGTCCCCTACCTGTACTGCAGGTAGTTTTTCATTTGACTTCTCAGTTAAATCTTCCGAAGCAAAAGAAGCTCCTCCGATTCCATCTTTTCCTGTAGCAGAACCCACTATAAATACAGGATTACCAACACCATAAGATGTAGCTTTGGCAACCATGTCAGTTTTTAGAATTCCAGCTGAAAATGCGTTAACCAGAGGATTTACATTATAGCAATCATCAAAATAAACTTCTCCTCCTACAGTTGGGATACCAAAGGCATTTCCATAACTGCTGATCCCTCTTACTACCCCTTTGACCAGCCATTTTGTCTTTTCCAGATTTGGGTTTCCGAAGCGCAAAGAGTTCAATTGTGCAATCGGGCGGGCACCCATGGTAAAAATGTCCCTGTTTATGCCTCCGACTCCAGTCGCAGCTCCCTGAAATGGCTCTAATGCTGATGGGTGGTTATGTGATTCTATTTTAAAACAACAGGCAAGTCCATCCCCAATGTCTACCAATCCTGCATTCTCCTCTCCCGCCTTTGCAAGCATTAGCGGAGATTCTTTTGGTAATTTTTTTAACCAGGTGATAGAATTTTTGTAGCAGCAGTGCTCGCTCCACATTACTGAAAATATGCACAGTTCTGTAAAATTGGGAGTTCTTCCAAGTATTTCTTTTATCCTTTCAAACTCCGATTCAAGTAGTCCTAATTTTTTTGCAGTATCAAAAGTGGGGAGGGTATTTTCCAAAGCGAACAGATTTTACCCGCAAAATAACCCAAAAAATCCGGAGGGAAAAAATTAAAACTCCCTGCTAAGTTATATCTATAATTATTCTATAAAGAATATGTACTCCAGGCCCTTTTCATTTAGGTATGAAGCATAAGCATTACACTCACCATCACCAAATTTTATTCTATAATTAATATTTTGGCTTGCGTTAAAAAAATCCTGAACTCCCTGCACCGGAACATGATAAGAGCAATTTGTTTTTATAACTAAAGAGGAAGGATTTGAAAGATTTAAAGTTGAAGCATTTTTAATTAAAAAAAATTGACCCTTACTATCTGTTCCAGACCAGCTGCCCGTACTATACCAAATATCGCCGGTTTTGCCATTTATAGAATCTCCGGTAACAATTCCAACCTTGACTTTCGTATATTTACCAGCATTATTATCTGTTTCAAATTTGATTTTATCTCCATTCGAATTTTCAGAATATCCAGCTGTATTAAAATCAAATAACCACCGTTTTAAGTTGAAAGGATCAGGTTTTTGTATGGTAGAAAAATATCCTGTTATATGCCTGCCATTAATTCTGGTATTTTCAAAAATGACAGAGTCACGGTAATTTCCAATTTTTTTATCACCTGTATAAAAGCATTTCACATTTCCGGTTCTTGTTGTTCCCAGTTTAACTGCATTCTGGTAATATAATTCAATAAACTTGTTATAATTCTTCATTAAGGTGTCCCTTTTAAAAAGTTTACCAAATGAAACAGAGTTATATGCTACAATACTATCAACATCTCCAAAGATTGAGTTTAAGTCAGCCTCTGCAATACTGAGTTCCTTCACTGAAGACAATTCAGGAGCTACAGGATCTTCAATCTTTTTTTTGCAACATACAAGTCCTAAAAGCAAGCCTAATAATATGGAGCTTGCTTTCAAGACACTGCTGCTAGGCTTTACAAACTTCTTCAAATTATATACCTGCTAAAGCCATAAAATATGATTGATTTTAATGGCACTTATATAATTTCAAACTGAGAAAAGAAAAACGACGATTCCAATGCTGCGTTTTCGTCAGAATCAGAACCATGAACGGCATTTGACTCAAGAGACCTCGCGTATTTTTTTCTTATTGTACCTTCTTCAGCATTAGCAGGATTGGTAGCACCTATTAATTTTCTAAAATCTGCTACAGCATTTTCTTTTTCTAAAACCATTGCTACTATGGGTCCTGCAGACATTACTCTTTTAATATCTCCAAAAAATGGTCTTTCCTTATGAACTTCATAAAATTGACCAGCCTTCTCGTCTGTCAGCTTTATTACCTTGATTGCTTTGATTTTATATCCTGCCTGGGTTACCATGGTCAAAATTCCACCGGTGTGCCCATCTGCAAAAGCATCAGGCTTAATCATACTGAA
>JANYCH010000334.1 GCA_025360395.1 Cytophagales bacterium
TATCCGTAATATTAGAAAGGCTATTTTTGATAATGTTTCACAATTGCACCTTGGTTTTTTTACTAATGAAAAGAAAGGGGATATCATGTCACGCCTTACGAGCGATGTACAGGAGTTAGAATACACTGTTTCTGCAACTTTGAGCGGAATGCTAAAAGATCCAATCAGCATTATTGGCTATTTTATTTTTCTGTTTTATATGTCAGCTGAACTAACCATTTTTTGCCTGATTTATTTCCCTATATCAAGTTTGATACTGGCCCAGATTGTAAAATCTTTGAAAAAGCAGGCAATGGATGGGCAAACTGCCATCAGCAACATTATGAGCATGCTGGATGAAACCCTTTCAGGCATTAAAATTGTAAAAGCATTCAATGCAAGGGGCTTTGTAACTGATAAATTTGACCATCTAAACAACAGGTATTCTGATGTTTACCGTTCTATGCAAAATAAAAGGGACCTGGCTTCACCTGTTTCCGAATTTCTAGGAGTTACCCTTGTTACGGGATTGCTATTATATGGTGGAATGTTGGTTTTAAATAAAGAATCTTCTTTAACAGGTGTTCAATTTATAGCTTATATTATCCTGATCGTGCAAACTTTGATCCCTGTTAAATCTATGTCTTCTTCTTACAGCACTATCCAGAGAGGATTGGTAGCAGGGGAAAGGATATTTGAGTTGACCGATGCTAAAACCCTGATCAAGGATGCTGAAAATGCAAAAGAGATACAAAGGTTTTCAAAAGAAATAGAATTTGTAAATGTTGGATTTGCCTACAAAGGCAAACAGGTATTGCATGAGATTAATTTAAAAATTGAAAAAGGGAAAACTATTGCGCTTGTCGGGCCATCAGGTGGAGGAAAATCTACACTGGCGGATCTTTTACCCAGATTTTATGATGTTCAGGAAGGCGATATTAAGATTGATTCTTTGTCCCTAAAAGACTGTACTTTACATTCTTTGCGCAATAAAATGGGGATAGTAGGGCAAGAGGCCATTTTATTTAATGATACCATTTTTAATAATATCGCATTTGGCAAAATTGATGCAACCCTCCAGGATGTTGAAAATGCTGCTAAAATTGCCAATGCCCATGACTTTATTGTCCAGACGGAAAATGGTTACCAGACTGTAATAGGAGAGAGAGGTTCCAGGCTTTCAGGCGGACAGAGACAGAGATTGAGTATTGCAAGAGCAGTATTAAGAAATCCAGAAATCCTGATTCTGGACGAAGCAACCTCTGCTTTAGATAATGAGTCTGAAAAGCTAGTGCAAGAGGCACTTAATAAGTTAATGAAAGGTCGGACATCGCTTGTCATTGCCCACAGGTTGACTACTATTCAACAGGCTGATGAGATCGTGGTGATAGACAAAGGAAGAATTGTGGAACAAGGACCGCACGAGGTCTTACTGGCTAAAGAGGGTTTGTATAAAAAGCTTTGGGGTATGGCGGAGTTTTAGTTAATCTTATAAATTCTGACATAATTATGATCATCAAAAAACTACTTGTCCCCTTTATTAACGATAAGATTCTTTTAAATGCCGAGCGTTGCTACATCGCCTCTGCTGCCATTTCAGAACCTGCCTTTGATTTTCTGTTGAGCAAGCTTCCTCCTAAATGCAAGATTGACATTATAACCGGCCTAGACCAACCTACTGATCCAAATGTTCTTTTGAAAGCCTTAAGGCAATATCCTAACCGGATTAACTTTAAAATTCATACCAAAAACTTATTCCATCCCAACGTTTACATTTTTGACTTGCCCTTCCGGAAAATGGTGGCTTTTATTGGTTCCGGCAATTTTACCATGGGCGGTTTTAAGGACCAGGAAGAACTTTCTTATAAAATAGAGACAGAAAAATCTGTTGAAGAAATTAAAACATGGTTTAGGTCTCACTTTGAATATGCTGAAGACCTTTCAGAGAAGATCCTGACGGAATATGAAGAGATTTACCCTTTCATAATAGAAAGAGTAACTGAAAACAACAGAGATAAAAGAGATTTCCTTGGAAGCCATTACCAGTTCTTTTAACTGGGAAAGAGCCATTCTCAAAGACCAATATTTTCAAGAGGAAGATTTCAGGACCTTTGAAAACACTAAAGCTTCCTTAAACACCCAGCTGGTCCGGTTTCAGCGGACAGAGGTTGAAACCAAGCTTCTTAACCTCCACGAACTGTTAAAGCCATTCATAAAAACACTGAAGCTACATTCAGATCCAAAACAGGTGGTGAGTAGTTTGTATCCGGAACATCATAGGGAACATAAATTAAGGGGTATGTGGCTGGCCTTAGGAAGGGGAGAGACAGAGCTGAAAAAGCTTCATACAAACCTTTTAAATATGATGAGCATTCAGATTATCATTCTCAGAAAAGAACTGGGAATATGGCTGGTACCCGGGAAACCAAATTGTGGCAAGGCTGATAGAGAATATTTCAGAAATGAAATGAAAAGCGAAACCTTCAGAAAGAAATTTTATGACCTTTTTAAAGCGCTTGGTGATGATTATTGGATTGAAATAGGAGGAGAGAAACACAAGACTGCCACTTTTAAAAGTGCTGAGCAATTGGAGGAACATACATCGAAAGACAATTTAAACAACCATTTTATAATTGGCCGGAACTATCTTCCTAACCATCCTGACTTATCATCGGCAGTGATAATCAGCACCCTTCAAAATGAAATGACTAAGTTAAATTCCTTGTACACCTTGATGAAAGACAACGCAATCTAAATCAGCTTATATATCCTGATCAATAAACAAGAAATTTATTAACTGGCAGAGTTTTTATATCTGTTAATCACTTGCACGATGGATACAAGAGGAATTTTAAGGATAGGGACAAGCGGGATTGTGGTGCCAGGCACAAAACAAGATTATCCGGAGCAATACCGGTCAGGAAGCCGGCTATCTTACTACAGCTCATTATTTCCTACTGTAGAAATAAACAGTACTTTCCATAAAATTCCCATGCCCTCCACTTTGGCAAAATGGTCCGCTGAGGTACCGGAATCATTTAAATTTACTGTAAAACTTTGGCAGGGAATTACCCATGCAAAAAAACTGAAAATCAATTCTGACGACATAGATTTGTTCATGAATACTGTAGATAGTATTGGAAATAAAAAAGGCTGTTTACTCGTACAGTTTCCGGGAAGCATTACATCAGATTATTAAGAAGAGGTGGAAGAAATCCTGGAAAGGATAAGCAGCAAAGAAAAAAAAGATAATTGGCAGCTTGCCATAGAGCTTAGAAATAAAAGCTGGTATCATGACTTTACCTTTCAAATGCTGGATAAATATGATGTTTCGCTTGTTTACCATGATTTAGCAGCATCCAAACCATCCTCTATAAATCAAAAAAGCAATGTTGTATATTTAAGATTCCATGGGCCAACCGGGAATTACAGAGAAACATATTCAGATAACTTTCTTCAGGGTCAGGCCATTTTTATCCGCAGGTGGTTGTCTGAAGGCAAAGAAGTTTATGTATATTTCAATAACACCATGGGAGGTGCTTTGGTCAATGCCCGGTATCTACAGGAAATACTAGAATAAATTCTTCAATGGACATATATAAAGACTCAAAGAATCTATATCACAATTTGCCCGAACATCTCATCTTATTCGATGGGGTATGTAATTTATGCAATGCAGTTGTGCAGTTCATTTTAAAACATGATTCCATGAAAAAATTCAAATTTGGTTCATTACAATCTATAGAAGGACAAAAATTACTCAAACTTGCAAATCTTCCCGGTCAGAATTTCGATACTTTCGTATACTTCAGAAATGGAAAATTGATGGTGAAATCAACAGCTGCTTTATTTGTTTTAAAAGAAATGGGAGGAAAATTTAGCTGGTTTTTTATATTTATTATTTTACCAAAAATAATACGGGATAGTATCTATGCAATTGTTTCAAAAACAAGGTATTCCATGTGGGGTAAAAAAAATGAATGTATGATGCCTGATCCTTCCTTCAATGACAGGTTTATTTCTTAGTTTTCAGGTAATAATTCCCAAACTTTATAATCCATCAAAGCCATGAGGCTATTAAAAGATTTGCCAAACGACCTTTCAGTATTAAGTCTCTTCAGAATATTCAGGGAAGGAAAAATGAAATTGCCGTTGGTTGAATATGAAAACATGGAAGGTTTGACGCGTGAAAGCTTCAAAATCCTTGAAAAGGAAGGTTATGTACACTTATTTACAGGCGAATATGATGAAGAAACTGGCACTCAGGATGCAGAAACTATGTTATATTGCTTTTTAACAAAGGATGGCCTTGAATTATACAGGGAATTAAGGTTAAAGAACTTAGGATATGTAAAACAGTTTTTCCTTAACCTGAAGAGCGTTATAAGTTAAATACTATATAACTAACTTAATCCTTCCTGTTCAAGCCTTAATCCTGTTCTACCCAAACCAGGTCTGTTAGGTTATATCCAAGGCTACTGGCTTTTTGAAGGTACGCTTTCTTAATATTTTCTGGCATAGTCTTTTCTCTCGATAGTATCCATAGATAATTAAGGTCTTTACCAGCAATCAACGCATATTTATAATCCGGATCAATCGCAATTACATTGTATCCGGCATAAAAAGGACCAAAGAAAGAAACCTTTAATCGGGCTTCATTATTGTCGCCAGCAAACTTTGCCTTGCCAATTGCCTCTACCAGCTTATTGCTTTTAATATTAAAACCTTTGTTTACCACCTTAATACTCCCATTTTGATTTAAAGAATATTCTGCTGTAGTATTTTTAAGATTACGCTCAAATCTGTAATCAAATCTTGCTATTTCATACCATTTTCCAAGATACTTTTTGGTATCAAACGGTTTTACAGCAGTTGCACCTCTTGGAATAGATTTACAGGAACTCAAAAACAAAAATGCCCCTGATCCTATAATTGCACTTAAAAAAATCAGATTATTTACTTTCATTTGTTTATTATATAATTAAATCTAATCTGAAAAATAATCTAGCCATGGCTTTTATGATTATTATTATTCAGGCACGGTAATTTCAAAAAAATAAGCTTTTATTAATAGATGAAATCATTAGATACTTACGAAACACCGTTTTATAAAAAACTTGCCTTCGTTCTTTTTTGCCTGATGGCTATTGGTTACCTGGCCTTACTTGGTAAAAAGTTGCTGGCTCCGTTGTTGTTTTCAATGTTGTTTGCCATTGTACTCTTACCAGTTGCCAAATTCTTTGAATTAAGGTTCAAACTTCCCAGGGCATTGTCCTCTTTGTTTTCATTAGTTCTGTTCATCGCTTTCTTAGGATCTATATTTTATCTTGTCGGATCACAAGTGTCGAATTTGGCTTCAGATTGGCCCCAATTTAAAGAGCAATTAAACAATTCACTTCAAACTTTGAAAGATTGGGTTGAAAGCAATTTTCACATCAATCCACGCAAACAGGTAAAATACATTAACGATGCTTCTTCCTCAGTATTATCTTCAGGTTCAGAGATCGTTAGTACTACCTTTTTCTCATTATCATCTGTCATGTTGTTCCTTGTTTTCACCATGATCGATATTTTCTTCCTTCTAATGTACCGAAGATTGATTCTCCATTTTCTCATTGCAGTATTTAAAAAGGAAGATTCGCATATTGTATATTCCATAGTTGAAGAAGTTCAAACCATTATCCGAAAATACATAATTGGGCTTTTGCTGGAGATGGCAATAGTGACAACACTGGTGTTTCTTGCATTTTGGATCCTTGGAATAAAATATGCAATCTTACTTGGCCTTTTAACCGGAATGCTCAATCTTATTCCTTACCTGGGAATTTTTACTGCCCTGATTATAAGTTCTCTTATCACCTTTGCAACCGCAGCGGCAGTAACCAAGGTATTGATAGTTGCAGTAGTCCTTTTTGCTACGCATTTGATAGATGCCAATATTCTATTGCCCCTTGTAGTAGCGTCTAAAGTTAAGATCAATGCCCTTATCACCATTCTGGGTGTTATTCTAGGAGAAATGATCTGGGGAATACCCGGCATGTTCCTTTCTATACCGGTAATAGCCATTATTAAAATAATATTTGACAGGGTAGAAAGCCTTCAGCCCTGGGGTATGTTGCTTGGAGAAGAAAGCAAAGAGAATAAGGTTACTGTGGCTAAAGATGAATATTGAAGATAGACATGAATTTGTCAGCTCACTTCATCCAGCAAATAGAGCAGGGAAACATAATCCTTCCCGGTTGTTTCTGAAAGGGCAATTTCACATGTCCTTCCGGTTGAATAATGGCCGTCACAGTCATGCTTTTTAACCTCCTCTGCTTCCAGCCTGGTGGCTGACTTTATCAGTTCAGGAAAGAAGAACCCACGGTCACCGGCCATTCCGCAACAGCCAGCATGCTGTGGGATTATAACCTTTTCCGCACAGGCATCGGCCACCATTTTGAGCTTGCCATTCAATTTCATTTTCTCCAGAGAGCAAACAGGGTGCAGGGTGATTGATTGCTTTTTTTGAATTATCGCAATTTTCGGTAGCAGAAAGTCAGCCGCAAATTCAGTGACATCCATGATTTTTAGTTTTAATAATCTGGCCTTATTGACCTCAGAAAGGAGAGGAGCAGATTGATGAAGCGTGAATGCACAGGAGGTTACATCTGTCAATACAGGATATTTTCCATCTTCTGATTCATTCCATATCCATTCAATAGAATCATTGGCTGCAATGATTGCGGCGTCCGTAAATCCTTTTGATGAAAAAGCCTGTCCGCAACATAACCCCTTATTTTTATTAATAACTAACTGAATATTAGACTTATTGCATAGACTTAACAAAGTGTCAGTTAAAGAAATGTGCTTTTTATTGCCGCCCATCATGCGGTGTATACAAGTTGTATACATTACAATCTTGTCCGAGAGATTGCGACCCGAAGAATCATCTGATAATGAAGGAGTTGAAACACTGTTTAGCCATTGAGGAAATGGTACATGGAAAGATCTCAACCAAGAAGTAAGGTTGTATAAAAGGTTCTTATTCAGAAGCTTATTGACAAAAAATCCTGTATTTAAAAGTAACTTTACAAACCACTCAACAAATTTAAAATTTCGGATAACCAACACGGCCGTTTTGTTAGCAAACCCGGAATGGTTTTCCTTTCTTAGCCTTTTAATTAATGTCCCTGTATTAATGTCAACCGGACAATCTGTAGCGCACAATCCATCTACTGCGCAGGTTTCCATGCCATCATACAGGTACTCCTGGCTGACCTTCTTTCTTAAATGTAAGGGTTGAGTAAGGTCAGATAAAAACCGTCTTACTACAATTCTTTTTCGTGGGGTTAGAGTAATATCACGGCTGGGACAAAGCCTTTCGCAAAAGCCACATTCTATGCATTTGTCCACTTCCTCTTCTACAATAGGAAGGGTTTTCAGGTTTTTAAGATGTAACTGCTTGTCAGAAGTAATGATCACTCCCGGATTTAACAGGTTCAAAGGATCAGTTACTTCCTTTAGCTCTTTCATGATTGCGTAGGCTTCAGGACCCCACTCAGTTTCCACAAAAGGAGCCATGTTCCTTCCAGTACCATGTTCTGCTTTTAAAGAACCATGGTACTTATTTACCACCAGGCTCACCATTTCCTCAATAAAACGAGAATATTGATCCACTTCAGCAGAAGTTTCAAATGCCTGGGTAACTACAAAATGTAGGTTGCCATCTTTTGCATGACCAAAAATGATGGCGTTCTTGTATTGATGTTTTAAAAACAGTAGCTGAAGATCCTTCACAGCTTCAGCAAGATGTTCCACCGGAAAAGCAAGATCTTCCAGGATAACAGTCGTTCCCTGTTTTCGGATGGCACCAACAGCAGGAAAAAGGCCTTTTCTGATCTTCCACAGCAAAGCTTGCTGGTAAGGATCAAAGGTGAATTCAATGGGAGAGGAGGTGATTAGGGTATTCAGGTATGATCCGGCAGCAGTTAATGCAGATTCAAGGCCTTCCTTTGTTGGCGACTGGTATTCAACTAATAATGCCGCCGCATCTTCTGGCAAAGTTTTCAATACAGCTGGTAGACCCTCAAGGTGTTCAATGGCCCTTAAAGAGGCCCGATCCATTAATTCTAAAGCTTCCGCATTGGAATCTTTTAAAGGAATTATTGCATTGCAGGCATCAGCAATTGTGGAGAAAAGAATCAAAGAAGTTGCTTTGAAGGACATGTCAGGGAGCGTTTCCATAACAGCTTCTCCAATAAATGCGAGAGTACCTTCAGAACCAATCAGCAAATGGGCAAAGATGTCTAAAGGACTTTCGTAATCAAGAAAAGAATTAAGTGAATAGCCAACCGTATTTTTGAGCAGGTACTTGTGGTTGATTTTATTCTTTAAATCATGAGAGCTTATGATCCTTTGCTTTAATTCAACCAATTTGTCAGCAAGAGCAGGTTCCTCTGATACAAACCTCTGATAATCAGTTGGATTTCCCGTATCAAATTCATTGCCGGAAAACAGGACGAAACGAATGAATTTGATGGTATGATAGGAATTGTGTTTTACGCCACAACACATTCCGCTTGCATTGTTTGCCAGTATACCGCCCATCATAGCAGATGCGATAGAAGAGGGGTCAGGGCCTATTTTTCTCCCGTATTTTTTCAGTGAAATATTTACCCAGGAACCGATGGCTCCCGGAGATACTCTGACCAAAGTACCATTGTTTTCCGGTAGTATTTTTCTCCAGTGCTGGCTTAGGTCAACTAAAATTCCATCGGTTACAGATTGGCCTGATAAGCTTGTTCCGCCAGTCCTGAATGTAACGGGAATGTTCAAGTTCCTGGAAACAAGGAAGATTTTCTTAATTTCTTCAATGCTTTCAGGAAGTACAATTAATTGAGGTGTTAACTTGTAAAAGCCTGCATCACTGGCATATGCAACACGATCAATCAATCTTGACCTGATCCTTTCTGAAGGGAGGAAGACTTTGAGGGCAGTTTCCAGTTCTTTATGGCTTTCTTTCAATTAAAGTAAAGCTTTAGGTAAGGATAATGATATAAAATTAAGCAGCAATCCGCTGAAGAATGACTTTACATGGAACCGCTGAAGTAACCAGTACGCGGTGATCAGTGTGCATGGGAACATCGAAGAAATCGCCCGGTAGAAATTCCCTGACCTGGTCGCCATAGGATATTTCACAGCTTCCTTCTAAAATGAGAAGTCTTTCCATCTCATTGTGGTGGACTTCATAGGGGGCTTCATTTTCAATCCAGACTATGGCACAAGACATAACTGGTGTATAAGACAATATTTTGATGTGGTAATCTTTGAAGTTATCAGGGATCTGCATGTCATCCCGGTCAATCCATTCCTGGAAATCAGATATTTTGGACTGAGCATTTAAGACAGGAGGATTGGATGGTGCTTCGCCGGATTGCAATCTTTCCATGTAATCAATGCTGGCAAACAGAAATGGTTTAACTGTTGCTCCCGGAGTTTTAGCATTTGTATCAGCAAGACCGCCCAGTGTAGTTCTTATTTGGTTTATTTCATCCTGGATTTCCGGATTAGTTAATGCCAATTGTTCGACATTCAATGTTTCTTCCGGTGTTGTAGCACCTAAAACGTATAAGTCAAGAATACCAGATTCAATAATTTCCTGAATATTGTCCATTTAAATATTAATTGATTGGCTGCCAGGGGAGTATAACAGACTAACAATAACGCAAGATAAATAATTCCAGGAGAAGTTTATAGTTATAGCGTGAAAAGGCATAATTGAAGCATTATCCGAAACTCTATTTAACATAATATAAATTATAAAACAAATTTAAAACTCAATTCCAGCGCGCTTCGCTTGTTTCTATAATTTTACATTTTGTCTCCGCTAACGCTTCGTGCTTTGCATAAATAGAATCCGACACACAAATACAGACAGCGGATGATTTGTTTTATAATTAGACGTTATGTGTAAATAGCCGCTCGTCCATCAAATTTGCTTTTAAATGTTTCGCATTTTAAAAGTTATGCAAAAATTTAAAAACAAAGCCAACACACTCCAGACTATTTTAAAAAATTAATTCTTTTTGCCTGCGCTCTTTAGAAAAAATAACTACCAATATCCAGTTTTAATACTCATAAAATGCAAAGAGTGTGCATTATATCCGCTTGTACAATCATGATTCCAGTTTTATCTACTCATAAATATCCTTGCGATGTCCCAAATCTATAACATCTACAACGAGTTCATCATCAAAAATATCATAGATAATCCTGTAATCTCCCACACGTATCCGGTAACTATCTCTGCCTTTTAATTTTTTGTATCCCTGTGGTCGTGGATTATCGGCCAGGCTGTAAAGATTTTGTTTGATATTGGAATAATAAGGCTCGTTTATATTTGAAAGGGCTTTAATAACTCTTTTCTTTAATGTTATTTTGTAAGCCATTATTTGTTCTTCCTTTTGGCTTCAATCATTTTAAACGCTTCGTCTATAGGAACAGACGGTTCGTTAGAGGCTTTGGCTTCGTCATACAAACGAATATCTTCTAGTTCTTCAAGCTCTTCAATTATTGCTTTGAATTCTTTTATAGGAAGAACCACTGATAATTTCTTACCGTTATTATCTGTAATGTATTGCGGATGAACTGCTAGCATAAGCGTTTTACGTAATTACGTAAAGTTAACTATTTTGTAGTTAACGAGTAAGGCGCAAATTCAATAACTTTTAAATCCGTCCCCTTCTAAAAAGAATTAATTTTTAAAACCAAAGCTAAGTAACATAACGCGAGAACATTATAAAACAAAATTTAGAATTCAATTCCTGTTCGCTTAGAAGCAGTTAAAGGATAGTTAGAAATTAGATTCTATAAAATTAATTCATTTGCTAACTTCTGAAATGTTAATGCTGCTGGAATAGCCAATACTGAGGTTCCTACTAAAACAAATCCATCTTCACCAAAAGTCCCGCAAAAAGTAAGGATTAGCGGCCACAAAGGCACAAAAATTGATGCTACTAAGTATGTCAGCTTTCTTTTAGAATTTGACTTTTTTACCATAATAGCAAATAAGAAAGGCATGCAAAGCCAAGGAGCAACTACTAAAAATGCAAGGACCATTTATTTTCTTATTTAACGTATTATCCATGTTATTTGTGGAATTAGTTCTGCAAACTACTTTTTATTGGTTATTCATACAACCATAAAGTAAAAGTTAACTTTTTTGTACCTATTCCTTAATTATTCCACCAAACATTTAAAGGTTAAACGATAGTCATTATTTTTACACAACCTTTGATTAATTTTCGGTTACAATGAAATATCTGATTCTTTGCGTTATTCCGTTTCTATTAGCGTCCTGCAGGCCATCGTCTGTTGAAAACGCAGATGCCCATTTGCCAAGCGAAAATTACACTTACATTAAGGAAGTTCCACAGCTTCCTGTAGAAAAGAAATCGTATGTACCAATCTATTCAGACATATATATACTAACTGGGAAACGGAAATATCCTTTGACTGCAACGCTAAGTGTTCGAAATACAAGTTCTAAAGACACGCTTTACATCAGGACTGTAGACTATTATTCCTCCAAAGGAAAACTTCTAAAGCAATACATCAGTGATGTTTTGCTTCTTACACCTTATGAATCTGTTGAATTTATAGTGGCTTATAATGAAAGTCAAGGCGGCCCGGGTGCCAATTTTATAATAAACTGGGCTTCTAAAAGTACAACTCTATTACCTGTTATTCAGGCTGTAATGATTGGAAATTCTGATGGAACAGGTATTTCTTTTCTTACTGAAGGTGTAGATGTGCACTAACCCGGATTATTCCATTTCATTCATTAAAAACAGTTTTAAATGCAGGCCTTTCTTTTTTACCTTACTTATCCATTAATATATCTCATTGCTTCCTTGCCATTCAGGGCAATGTATGCCTTCTCAGACCTTTTATATCACATACTGAAACTTAGTGGTTACCGTCAAAAAGTTGTCCTGCAAAACCTTCGTAATTCTTTCCCTGAAAAATCTGAAGCAGAAATAAAACAAATTGCTGAAAGCTTTTTCCGGTATTTGTGTGACCTGATCCTGGAGACACTTAAAACTTTAAAAACCACAGAAAAGGAAGCCAGAGAAAGATGTTATTTTCATAACCCTGCCTGGCTGGATGAATTACACCATGAAAAGAAAAGCATTATCATCGTCATGGGGCATTACGGAAACTGGGAATGGGCCGGCCCTGGCTTTACTTTGAATTCACTTTATCAGCTAGTCGTGATCTACAGGCCTTTGTCAAATAAGTATTTTGAGAACATGATGGTGAAAATGCGTACGAAGTTTGGTACAAAAATAACGCCCGTAGCCCAAACTTTGCGAGACATGGTGGCCAACAGAAAACAAGTAACAGCAACAGCTTTTGTGGCAGATCAAACTGCATTTCCTGAAACCGCCTATTGGACCACTTTTTTAAACCAGGACACTGCTGTGTTTACCGGGACCGAGAAACTAGCGGTCAAATTTAATTACCCGGTTATTTTCATGAACGTAATCCGCAAGAAAAGAGGATATTATGAAGTATTCCCAGAACTTCTTTTTTCAGACCCCAGCCAGACCAGAGAGGGTGAAATTTCTGAAACCTTCACAAGAAGACTGGAAACTGAGATTATCAAAAACCCTTCTATTTGGCTGTGGTCACATCGCCGATGGAAACATAAAAGGGTTGTATCAGGATAATAAATTTAGTAAACTAAATAAATAGAAGTTATTTCATCAATTGAACCTTCTCAATGGTTAACGGGTTTTTGATTAACTTTGATGAGCAATACTCCACAGCTAAGAATTTCATGCGAACAGGGAAAGAATTAATTTTGGCTAGCAAGGAATTTACTGTCGAAGACAGGTTCAAAAGCTGGAAAGAAACAATCATTACGCTCATCCTTACTGGTATTTTTTTCGGGCTGACCATTTCGACCAATCTGCCACTCATCATAAAAGTCATTTGCAGCATTATTTGTGGATTTTGCTATGTAAGGATGTTCGTCATCTATCATGATTACCAACACCATGCTATTTTACAAAAATCCTGGATTGCTCAGATTATCATGCAGGCTATAGGAATCTACCTTCTGGCCCCTCAAAATATCTGGAAACGCTCCCACGATCACCACCATGCACACAATTCCAAGCTGACCATTTCCGGGATAGGCTCCTATCCTACTATCAGCAAAAACCGGTACTTAAGTCTGACTAAAGATGAACAACGCCTCTATTTGATTAACAGGCATCCTTTAACTGTTCTTTTGGGGTATTTTACTTTGTTTATTTATTGGCTGAATATTAAGTCTTTTGTGCAAAGTCCTGGCCGGCATGGGGATTCTCTAGTTTCATTGATTTTACACTTCCTCACAGGCGGTCTAATCTGGTATTTTCTTGGGATATCCACTTTTATGCTCGCCTGGTTTGTACCTTTTCTTATTGCTTTTGGCACCGGGTCATATTTGTTTTATTGTCAGCATAATTTTCCTTCGGCGATTTTTAGGGAAAACCAGGATTGGAAATATGACCATGCTGCATTGGCATCGACCAGTTTAATGGAAATGCACCCTGTAATGCACTGGTTTACAGCTAATATTGGATACCATCATGTACATCATTTAAATTCGAGAATTCCTTTTTACCGCTTAAAAGAAGCGATGAATAAAATGCCTGAGTTGAAAAATGTGGCAACCACAAATTGGAGCCCATTAGAAATGTTAAGGTGCTTCAGGTTAAAACTATGGGATCCGGAAAAGGGTAAAATGATCACCCTTGAGCAAATTTAGAATTTTATCTGTTGAAAAAGTTATATCCAAAGTTCACATAGATCATGTAATCTTTGAACTGGTTACTCCTGATTACAGAAAATTCCAGCGGGCCCGCCGGGGAATTGTAAGCTGCAGTAATAGAAATACCGTTTATTCTTTTTTCAATCCGATTGCTTTCAAAGTCAATATTTTTTATTTCAGCAGAAATGGCTGATATACTTCCCCTCAGTATCAAATAAAAAGGCTTTAGTATCTGTTGTTGAATTCCAGGTTGATAAGAAATAATATTGTTCATAAGAAAAGGAGAAGTCCTGTGAGAAAATTCTTTCATTCCAGCAACAGGAACATTTCCAATAAAGTTTTCCCTTAAACCGCCTACTTTATAAAAATGGCTGTAAGTTACAGGAGTATTAAAAGTTAATCCTGTATAGAAACTATTGATAAAAGTAGTTTTCTGAAATACTTTCAAATAGTTTAATATGCTAAAATAGACCTGTTGAAATTCAGGACTTGGAACATTTTCTTTTGCCTGAGAAGTCATAACCTGATCTTCCTTAATTACTTCACTGTTATTGTCTACAAATCTGTATTGATAATGAAAGACTTGGGAAGCGTTTAAATAAGCTTTCCATCCTGCGGTCGGATAATTAGAAAGGTTAAGAGAGTTAAAAAGAAACCCTGCATTTAATGCATAATTATTGCTTTGAATATAACCAACATTTTCATTGGCGTCAATCAGGTTTTTAATTGAATAAAAATCTCTTGCAACTGAAGAGAGAAGGATTAAATTGCTCGTAACACGTTGATTGTATTGTATATTAAAACCATATTGGTTCATTTTTTGGAGTTTTGAAAACAAGAGTACGCTGCCGTTACCGGGAGAACTTGGAAGATCAAACTGATCAAAAAATGCTCCGGCACATAACTGTCCCATTCTTTTATTGCCTACATAAATTTTGTAAGCGGACTTAACTCTAATATTATCACCTACATTAAAAGAAGATACCAGTTTGGAGTTTTGAACAAAAATATTTCTCGCAGTAATATTTATTATAGCTGAACTCTTAAATAACGTATTATAATTTAAATCCATTTGAGCAGTGTATCTGCTAGACTCCTGAACATAAATTAATAGTTTATTTACACCTGCATCTTTATCAAAAATCACCTCATAACTTATTTTCCTAAAGTCCCTGGTAGCAACCAGGACGTTAATGTTCAGGTTAAGTTCTTCAATATTTATTGTCCCATGATTTTTTAATTTCAATCCTGCTAATACATAACGTTCAGAATATTTTTTTAAACCAATTACTTCAACGGTTGTATAATTAATATCCTTTTTTACAGGCAAAAATACTTTTCGTGTGTATTCTCCAGGATATAATTTTTCGAGTGAATCCTTCAAGTGTATAAATACCAGCCTAAGGAGTTCTGCTTGCTGCCGGCCAAGCTTTATCAACGAATCTGCTTTCCCAAAATCTGCAGCAGAATAATTTGCCAATGGAGGTTCTATCAAATAGTCTACTTTTTTCTTTTGCTTCAAAAAATCAACATTTCCGGCCAGGAATATAGATTGGAATAAGACACTCGGTATGGATCCCAGTTTTTTAGCAGGAAGTGACCCCGCACTTACATTCACCCCTATTACAATGTCTGCCCCCATTTCCTTTACTTCAGAAACTGGAAATACTCTCAGCACTCCCCCATCAATTAGATATTTACCATTAAACTCTACAGGTTTAAAAAGGGATGGAATGGCCATACTTGCACTGATAGCCTCAACAATATTCCCACTATCCAGTATTTCAATTGTCCCTGTTTCGATATTAGCTGCCACACATTTATAAGGAATAGGAAAATCAGTAAAAATCTTTCTGTCAGATACAGGTGAGGTAAGCCTGGACAATTCAAGGCCTAACAAATGTCCGTCTAAAAGTCCATTAGGTGTGCTTAGCCTTTTATTTTCATAGCTTAATTCCAGATTGAATTGACCGAATTCAGCTTTTTCTTCAGGAGGCAAGTATTTGATAGACAACTGGTTGGTTAACAAAACATCCCATTTTTCTGCAATGGCAATTTTATGTATGCTGTCACCTGTGTATCCTGTTGCATATAAGGCCCCTATAATACTACCCATACTTGCCCCTGTAATGTAGTCTACCGTAAGGCCTACCTCATCTAATACTTCGAGAACTCCTATGTGTGCAAGGCCCTTGGCACCCCCACCACTTAATACAAGTCCTATTTTAGGCCGGTTTTGGGCATATAGAGTAGTTTGGACTAAATAAATAAAAATAATAAGGTAAAATGATTTCATTAAAAGTCCTAAAATATAGAATGCATTGCGCTTGCAATTAGATTAAAAAAACGATAAAACATCCCCAAAAATAACAAGTAGTTTTTTAAGGGAACCTATCTGGATTGATAATCATACACTTGTTAGAATTCAGGCATAATTGAACGGAATATTTGCTAAAAAAAGGAATTATATTAAAAAATGTGTCTTTTTATCAAAAGAAGTTGTTTGTTAATAAAATGCTATCATGTAATAAAATTAGTAGTAAATTACGAAAAATTTTTATGTGGTATTATTTTACAAATTTTATAAAAAGAGTACCTAATCAATTACCCATAAGTAACCTTGAGATTATTTATTTTAGATCTGTTTCGTTAATATTATAGCAGGAACAATTAATGAAGGATCGAAAACGGAAATAAATGATTTACCTAACTATGAAAAAAAAAGTTTTAATTGTCGACGATTCAAGGCCAATGTTGGCACTGTTATCCGGGATGCTTAAAATGAACTATGATATTGTTAGTAAACAAAGTGCATTATCAGCACTTGAAACTCTTAATGAAGGATATTTGCCAGATTTGATCATTTCGGATATTAACATGCCTGAAATGGATGGTTTTGATTTTATAATAAGATTAAAAGATTCAGCCAAATTGGCTGGAATTCCGATTATGGTCCTTTCGGGAATTCAAACAAGTGCTGACAGATTAAAATTATACAGACTTGGGATTGATGATTACATATCAAAACCTTTCAACCCAGAGGAAATGTCAATAAGGGTAAATAAATTACTTAACTGTGTCACTGCAAAGGTTTCTATAAACTGATCATTCCCAACCTCCACCTAAGGACCTGTATAGTTCTATAACAGAGTGAAACTGAACCTTTTTCGCCTCTGTCAACTCTAATTCAGCTTTTAAAACGGATTTCTGAGCTGTAATAACTTCCAGGTATGATGCAAACCCGGCTTCAAATAAATCTTTTGAAGCAATAACCGCTTTTAGCAAAGCTTCTACTTCTTCTTCTTTTATCTGGTAAACCAATTCATAATTTTTAATACCATTCAAGCTGGTCACTACTTCCTGAAATCCGGATAGTATTGTTTTTTGATACGCATAGTAAGTGTCTAACTGATAGGCTATTGATTTTCTGTAATTGGATTTGATGGCAGTTCTGTTAATAAGTGGCATGGTGATACCTGAAATAGCCCCATAGACCAGAGAAGCAGGGCTGGAAAACAAAAGAGGTGCTTTAAAAGCGTTGAATCCTCCATAGGCTCCTATAATGAGGGAAGGCAGAAAGGCAGCTCTGGCGAGTTTAAGATCCGATTTGGCTGCGGTCAATTCCAATTCGGCCTGGCGGATATCAGGTCTTCTTACCAGCATTGACGAGGGAATTCCTGTTGCTGTCTGTTCTGGAAGCAACTGATTTCGAATGGGGAGGCCTCTGATTATTTTTTTCGGAAAACTCCCCAAAAGAACATTTAAGATGTTTTCGGTTTTGATAATTTCCTGCTGAATATGGACTTCTAATGCCTTCGTATCTAGGAACTGAGCCTCAAATTGTTTGACAGCAAGTTCATTGGCCTTTCCTCCATTTTTTAAATCGTGGATTGTGTTCATTGCTTTCTCCTGAAGATCGAGATTTTTCCTTATGGTAACCAGTTCGTTATCCAGGGCAAGTAAGTCATAATACAATGTCGCTATTTCTGCTACTAAAGTTGTTATGATGAGATTTTTGCCCACTTCAGATGATAGAAAACGGGCTTTTGCAGCCTTCTTCAGATTCTTGTTATTTCCCCAAAGACTTATTTCCCATGAACTTCTCACCCCTGCAAACAGATCCCGGTAAGGGTCCGGAATGATTTGGTCGTTGGTTAGATTTGGTGATAAGTTGCTGTCGAAATTACCAACACCGTTCATGGTGTATTTGCCAAATTTGTCCACCCCTACTCCTACTCCGGCATTGATTGTGGGTAAATAACGGCCCTTAGCATATAAATTACCGGCATTTGCATATTGCATTCTTTGCAAAGCCCTTTGAAGGTCAAGGTTATAAGTTAAAGCAGTATCAATCAAATGGATCAGGTTACTGTCAGTAAAAAAAAGTCCTCTTGGTATAAATCCTATGCTATTGGAAGAGTCCTGACCTGATACGAATTTGTCAGGCATCGCATGACCAGCTTTACCTACAACCGGTTTAAAAACATTGCAGCTATTTAAAAAAATGCATAATAAGAAAAAAAGTAATATTTTTTTAAACCCCATACAAGAATAAATAATCAGTAA
The DNA here is from genome assembly GCA_025360395.1 of Cytophagales bacterium. GTDB lineage: Bacteria > Bacteroidota > Bacteroidia > Cytophagales > UBA9547 > UBA9547. The sequence continues at coordinate 18,350 of JANYCH010000334.1, forward strand.
GAATGTTCATGTTCAGGTACTTCCTTTTTGTCCTTTACCGATTTAACTCCAGCAATCAGAATAAAAAGCCCCGGTATTACCACCACACCAAACAAGGTTCCTATCAACATTCCTCCCGCTGCAGCAGTTCCGATGGACCTATTGCCAAGAGCTCCTGCGCCAGAGGCAATACATAAAGGAATCAAACCTGCATTAAAAGCAAATGAAGTCATTAATATGGGCCTGAACCTGGCCAGGGCACCTTCAATTGCCGCCTGAACTACTGTAAATCCTTCTTTTTGTTTTTGAAGAGCGAACTCGATAATTAAAATAGCGTTTTTACCCAGCAGACCAAT
>JANYCH010000337.1 GCA_025360395.1 Cytophagales bacterium
GAGGACTATTGGAGGTGGAATCTCCAACGGTGGTGGTGTTGCATAGTAGTGTCCAACACGATAAGCATTTTTTATTCTCTAATTACCATTTTAACATGGTTTGTAGAATCTACAATAACATTGATTCCATCTGCTGATGCAAAACCTAAATCATAGTAATACACAGATCCAGAATCTGCCTGGTAAATACTAAAATTGTCTTTAATAATTTTGTCAGGCTTCCCCATAATTTTTATCATACTATCCTTTGTAATGCCTGCATGGATATTTTTTGCATTATCATAATTCTTGCTTCCTGTTATTGAATATGGGTGCAAAAACATGAAATATATAATGACCATTAAAAGTACACACCCCGATAATAAAATGATTTTAAACTTTGTCATTAGTAAGTATTCAAATTGATTTCCATATAAATACTTTCAATTGGCGCACTTCTATATTTCTGGCTTTTAAGGTAGCTTCTGAAATAGAAAGCCAGCTTAGTTGGGTTGTTTTTAAGTAAATGATTATACAAGATATAAAATCTTTCTCCTACAGAATTTGAGTAAAAATCCTGTGGATCCATCGAACTCTTTCTCGTTTGCTTACTTAAGGCTTGAACAAGTTCTAATCCTGCACCAGCTATTTGTCCAAATTTTCCAATAATAAGAACATGCCTCATATCCAGATAGTCCTGTCCTTAATGGATCTTCTACATACCTGAGACTTGGTCCGTTGGGTTGGTTAAATTTATCATAACCCTTCTCAGACACAATTTCTAAATATGTTTTACAGGAATAACGATAATAAAACTGATCTATCGTACCTTTTTGATATCCTTGCTTAGGCTGATAACTTTCTATTGGTGGAAAGTGCAATTCGCTGAAAATGCTTTTCATCACTATGTATGCTTGTTGGTGAGAATATTAAACTTTAGTTTCAGTTATATAATGTTTATAAATTTTAGCAAACATTAATACAGTATAAAAAAATATAAGTATTGTGAGAAATGTAATAATATATAGACTATTTTTTTTGAATTCAAGCCACATGTCTGGAACAAGTCTTTCAGAAATCCACCCAACAATAGATAATGAAAAAGTTGAAAGAATAAGAGCAAGAATATGATCATTCATTTTCTTTAATCTGTTTATATATTTTTTAGCATATGATTCCTTTTGAATAATCAGAGGATTCTTTCCTCCTTCTTTTATTTGTTCTGCTATTGATCTTAGCTCATCTCTTTTACTTAAAATAAAAGAATAAAGCAAAGTAAAAATGGATAATGCAATTCCAAAAAGCGTCAAATGGAAATTCCATAAGTCATTTAGTACAATATTTATTTGTTCAATACTAAAGCTCATTATTTGTACTTAAATAATTCTCTAAAACTAGAATCAATTTTGAAACAACAAACTCTTTGTTATAAAGCTTAGTATCAAGCTCCTCCTGAGTAATACTTGTCTTTAGGTTAAAAACCTTTTCAGCGGTTTCTTTCAAAACTTCACCTGCTTCACTTAAGAGCTCTTTTGATATTCGAAACTCTTTTTTTCCAACTGTAACTTTTACTTCTCTTTTTTGATAATCCTCTTCATTGGGTTCTTTCAGTAAATCCTCTATTTTTTCAAAAGGCATGTTTTTAAAGTTATCCTCCTTTTGCTTTTTAAACTTACCGCTAACAAAATATTCTCTGTATTTCACATCAACGTCATTGTCCTCATTAAATACTGCTGAGTATTTAACTTGCAATTCAGGAATTATACCATACCCTTTTAGTTCTTCAAGAATTGTTGGAAGTTTAATATTGGCTATTGGTAGTTGTAAAACCTTGTTTAAAACTTCTCTGGTTATTTTAGAAATATCTTCATTGTTCTTTGCAGGATCTTCATAAATCAGAATTAAAAAATAGTACTTGTATTTTGAACTATCAATTCCGTTAATTAAAGGGTAAATCATTACGAAATTTGTATCACTACCAAGTTTATGCTCTTTTTCAAAAGATATTCTTTCTTTAGCTTCCAGATAACCATCATAAAGATTAGTACTATACGCTGAAATTTGCATTAGCAGACACATATTGTTGCCAAATGTGTGTTCAGTTAAATCAATACCTTTAATAACAGTTCTTTTAGTCTTATTTCTATTATCATAAGTAATCGCACCCCCTTTTTCTGTAAATAAGTTAATCTTAA
>JANYCH010000367.1 GCA_025360395.1 Cytophagales bacterium
GATCCGGTCCATATTCAATATATCAAAGATAATATGGATAGTGTAAAGTATGCAGGTTGTGACAAATATCCACAAGCTTACAAAAAGCTTTATGAGCCTATTTGGGATGGTGGTTTGAATGGCACACCTGTAAATGAGAAAAATCCTTTTGCATTGTACATTTTCAAAACTGTAAGCACCTATAAACAATATGTTAAATTCTGGGAAATTATAAATGAGCCCGATTATTGTATATCCTCGTCTTGTGAAGATGCTCCCGGAATTGCTGGTAACTGGTGGGAAAATCCACCCAAACCATGCGATATGCCAAATTTCAGGGCTCCTTTATTTCATTATGTAAGGATGTTAAGAATTGCTTATGAAGTAATTAAAACTGTAAGTCCAGATTCTTATGTGGCTATAGGTGGGATTGGATACAGAAGTTTTCTTGACGTATTGTTACGTTATACCGATAATCCTAATGGCGGTTTAGTATCATCTGACTTTCCTTTGAAAGGAGGTGCTTATTTTGATGTTGTAAGTTTTCATTGCTATCCGCAATATAACCTTCGCACCTGGGATAATTCAATCAGCAATTTCAGGCATTCCAGGTATTCAGATGCTGTCGCCGATAGTGTTATTTCCTTCAAAAAAAGCTATACAAAAATCCTGGCAAAATACGGTTATGGTGTAAATTATAAGCAGAAAGTTTTTATCATGACTGAATTCAATATTCCGAGAAAATTATATTCTGGTACAGATTACATCGGTTCGCCAGAAGCACAAAAGAATTCCATGATCAAAATGTTCATAAAATGCCAAAAGGAGAATATCATGCAGGCATACACATATCAATTGGGAGATGTTAGGAATGAGAACGATGCAACAAGTACCGATTGGCACCATCTGATGGGATTGTTCACAAACCTTTTAGTAAATAATCCCGGTCAGCAGCAATTAACTGTTACTGGTGTTGGTTTTAAGACCACTTCAACCTTTCTACAGGGATATAAATATGATAATGCCAGGACAGTTGCACTAAACACGCCAGCGGGAGTTGAAGGGGCAGCATTCAAAAATCCTACAGGAAAATACAGATATGCTATTTGGGCCAGAACTTCTACTGACAATTCTGAAGTGGCTGCTGCTACTTTTTCTTTCCCAGTTTCTTTCAAATTGAATAATGTGATTTCTTATGATTGGAATTATTCAATAGATCCAACGAAAACCCAGGTAAGAAATGTAACAAATATTGCACTTACAGGATCTCCCATGTTTTTTGAGGATGGGACAATACTTGGTTTAGAAAGCAATGCAGAGAATGCGTTAAAAAGAGACTTTAAAATCTTCCCTAACCCTAATCAGGGAAAATTCAGCATCATTACATCTGGTATGGATGGAGAAGGGATTGTTAAAATTTATTCTATAGACGGCGCACTCGTAAACAATTATAATGTATCCCTAAGCCACGGTACGATTATTGAGAATCAACTCAACCTTGATAAAGGTGTGTATTTTGTACACCTCATGTCGCCAATGGGGTTGGATGTTGGGAAGGTTATAATAGAGTAATATGCTTGTAATAGCTGGTATTGTTTTAGGATTTTTTTGGTTGTTTACTGCTTTTCCACTTTTCTTGTCAATCCTTGCAAAAGCATTGCCGGCAAACAAGAGGAAAGAATCTGATAATATCACTGATTTTGCATGTGTTATAACTGCCTGGAAGGATATTGATTGCGCTATAAACCTAGTCAGTTCACTATTAAAGCAGGATTATATTAATTATCATATATACCTTGTTGCAGATGCATGTGACTTTTCAGATTTTATCCTTAAACATGAAAAGCTAACAGTACTTTTCCCACCTCAACCACTCAATTCTAAAATCAAATCTATTCATTATGGTTTGGAGCGGTTAGTAAGGAAACATTCGCATTTTATTGTCTTTGACCCAGATAACCTGGCTCACCCACAATATTTAAACGAAATGAATTCATTGCACCAGCAGGGATTTCAAATAGTCCAAGGTAAAAGAATTGCAAAAAACCTTGATACCAAATACGCTTGTCTGGATGCATTTAGTGAGTATTATTACAACTATACGCAGAGAACAGTACCATTTCGCCTGAAATCTTCGGCTACCATTGCCGGATCAGCTATGTCACTTCCTTCGGAAATGTATTTAAAATTTGTCAAAGAAGAGTTTGACATGGAAAGTGATAAAATTATCATTGCTGAAGACAAAATGCTTCAGGTATACGTAGTTCAAAACGGTTACAGGATTGCATATGCTGAAAATGCCCTTGTTTATGATGAAAAAGTTTCAACAGGGCAACAGGTTAAGAGACAGCGAACCCGTTGGATCACATCCTATTTTCAATATTTGCTGACAGGTGTTAAGTTATTTTTTCAGTCAGTTTTTTCTTTTAGCCTTAACAAAATTTTATTTGCTTATACCATCATTATTCCTCCTATGTTTATTATTGGTTTGGTGTGGATCTTATTAAGTGTTGTTAGTCCTTTTGTTTCGGTTTGGCATTTTATAGCTGTTCAAATCTGTTTCGTTGCTTTTATTCTAAACATATTTGTCGCCCTAATATTTGGTAATGCACCATCAAAGGTGGTCAACTCTTTATTTTACGCACCTTTATTTGTAATTAATCAGATCAAGGCACTTTTTAGTATGAACCAGACCAAAACCAGTTTTCTTACTACCGAAAAAACTAAGAATGTGAGCGTGGAAGAGGTATTAAACGTCAAATTATAAGCTGTGAAAGTAATAGAAGTACTTTTTTGGATAATGCTTTTTACTGCATTCTATGCCTATTTGGGTTATGGGATAGTCATTTTTATCTTAGACAAACTAAAAAAAGCTTTGTTTCCGAAAAGTAGGTATACTTATGACGCATCTTATACACCAAATGTAACCCTGCTTATAGCTGCTTACAATGAAGCTGATTTTATTGAACAGAAACTTCAGAATTGCTTTCAGTTAAACTATCCTAAAGATAAGTTGAACATATTTTTTGTCACTGATGGCTCTGATGATGCAACACCTTCTATTATTTCTAAATATCCTGAGGTAACATTGTTCCATGAAGCAGGTCGGGCTGGCAAAATTTCAGCGGTAAATCGGGTAATGCCTTTTGTTAAAACACCGGTAGTTATTTTCTGTGATGCCAACACATTGTTAAACCCTGATGCCCTTCTGAAAATGGCAAGGCATTTCTCAAATCCAAAAGTGGGTTGTGTTGCAGGTGAAAAGAAAGTGTTGACTAAAGAAAAAGATTCTGCGGCTGCAGGTGAGGGAATTTACTGGAAATACGAATCTTTTTTGAAAAAACTGGACTCGTCATTTAATACCGTGGTTGGTGCAGCAGGGGAGTTGTTTGCAATGAGAACGGAACTGTTTCATGCTACTGAAAAAAATGCCATCATTGAAGACTTTGTGATTTCCTTACGGATAGCCGGCAATGGTTATAAAGTAGTATATGAACCAGAGGCTTATGCAATGGAATCATCTTCTGCTAATGTACAGGAAGAACTGAAAAGGAAAATTAGAATTTGTGCAGGGGGAATTCAATCAATTGTTTGGCTTGCCTATTTGCTGAATCCGTTTAAATATGGTTGGTTGACCTTTCAATATTTCTCTCACAGGGTACTAAGATGGAGTTTGGTACCTTTGTTTATGCTATTTCTTATTCCTTTGAATATTGTGCTGGCAAAAGTTTATGGAGGTATTTATGGAGTTATTTTAGTTGGGCAGCTTATGTTTTACTCAGCAGCCTTGATCGGCTGGTTTTTAGAGCACAGATCTATAAAAGTAAAGGCACTTTTTGTACCTTATTACTTTTTTATAATGAATTATGCGGTTTTTCTTGGCTTCAAGAGGTATATAAAAGGTCAGCAAAGTGTTCTTTGGGAAAGAGCGAAGCGGGCTTAAATGTTAGAATATTTTATTTAAAGAGCCCCCGCCTTTATGTCATCTACAACTCCGGGATCCAATAAAGTGGAAATGTCACCAAGGTTAAAAACTTCCCCTTCGGCAATTTTACGCAAAATCCTTCTCATTATTTTACCGGACCTGGTTTTAGGAAGTCCCTTTACAAACTGGATTTTATCTGGTTTGGCTATAGGTCCAATAATTTTTACCACTTCTGCAA
>JANYCH010000050.1 GCA_025360395.1 Cytophagales bacterium
AGACTTTAACTGGCAAGCTGAAACTTATTATTCTTATTGTGACCGTATAGGTTGGTCAAAGTGGCTTTGGAAAAATATTTTTAATTCACAAGTAACTAAGGAAGATGAAGAATCCTTCCTGAAGAAATATTCAGGAAGGTATGAAGTCCTGACTTAGGTCAGGAGTTATAAATTTTCTCGATCCTAACCACATTATTTGCCAGAATGGCCTTTCTTTTAAGGCTCAACTTTGGAGTCAGTTCGCCACTGTCAATAGTCCACATTTTGTCAATGAGTTCGAATTTTTTAATCTTTTCATACTGCGCAAAACATGAATTCACTTCTTCCATTTCTCTGTTAAATTTCTCTATAACAGCTTTCTCTGTTACCATTGCTGAGTCAGTAGAATATGGAATTCCTTTATGCTGGCAATAAGATTTTAGATTTATAAAATTGGGAACAATTAAGGCCGCAGGGAATTTCTGTCCATCGCCTATCACGATAGCCTGTTCTACCAGTTTAGATTCTTTTATTTTATTTTCAATAATTTGTGGTGCAATGTATTTGCCTCCAGAAGTTTTGAATATTTCTTTTTTTCGGTCTGTAATTTTCAGGTATTTGCCTTCAACCCATTCACCAATATCACCTGTGTGAAACCAGCCGTTAACATCAATGGCTTCTGAAGTTACGTCAGGCCGTTTAAAATAACCTTGCATTATATGAGGGCCTTTGGTCAATATTTCGCCATCTTCCGCTATTTTAACTTCTACACCCTCAATTAATGTCCCTACTGTGCCAAACCTGTTTTCTTTTAGGTTTGCCCGGTTTACAGATATTACCGGAGATGTTTCTGTTAATCCATATCCTTGCATTACCATAATTTGTGCTGCGGTAAACACCCTGGCCAACCTCACCTGAAGTGCCGCACCTCCAGTTACAATCGCTTTTACATTGCCGCCAAGGGCTTCCCTCCACTTGCTGAAAATGATTTTATTAGCAAGTTTTAATTGCAAGTCATAAAGTAATCCCTGGCTTTTGCTGTTGTCATATTTTAATCCTAAATCTAGTGCCCAGAAGAAAAGGACTTTTTTAATGCCGGTTAGTTCACTACCCTTGGTTACAATTTTATCATATACTTTTTCAAGCAATCTTGGAACTGTTACAAAGATCTGAGGTTTGATTTCTTTTAAATTATCACTTATAGTTTCAAGGTTTTCAGCATAGTAAATAGAAACACCAACACTTGAATAGAGATAGTTAAGCATTCTTTCATACACATGGCAAAGAGGCAAGAAACTCAAAGCCCGGTCGGTTGAGCCAACTGGCATCAAAGGTGCACAAGCCAATACGTTGCTCACAATATTATGGTGTGATAACAAAACCCCTTTAGGAGTTCCGGTAGTTCCGGAAGTATATATTATCGTTAATAGGTCAGAAGGAACTACAGTATTTTTAAATAGTTCAATATCAGATAACTGTCTGTTTTTCCCCTTTTCCTGGATTTCTGTCCAGTGACTTTGATCTGGAACCCGGTTAAAAGTATAAATGCCTTTTATATTAGGGTTATCAGACACTGCCTCTTTTACTTTGGCAAGTATTTCAGAATTGGCAACAAAGACTATTTTTGTTTCAGAGTCCCTTAAAATGAACTTGTAATCTTCTACTGTAATGTTAGGATACAATGGCACACTAATTGCCCCGATTTGCTGGATAGCCAAATCAGCAAAATTCCATTCCACCCTGTTAGGAGATATTATGGCAACTTTATCATTTTTTTGAATTCCTATTTCAAGCAATCCAAAACTAAGTTGCGTGGCTATTTCAATAAATTTATCAGTGCTGTATGTTTTCCATTCACCCGTTGTTTTATCTGCCAAACAATCTGATTTAGGAAATGCCGATTTCTGATAATGTATAATATCAAAGACTCTTGTAAATTCCATAATTCTGGTATTTTACTTATAAAAATGTATACGATATTTAGGACTAAAAACGTTACAATCTATATAATATTCCATAAAAGTTACTATTCCATTTAATAGAATTTAATAAATTATAATGGTTTCTGTCAGCAAATAAAATAACAAGATTATTTGACCTTAAATTCATTCCAAAACATAACTTTGTTACTCAAGTTTTATTCATCATGGTTTTCAGGATCTTTCCACTTCTTACAATTCTTATCGGATATAATTTATCCGCACAAAAATTACCTGACGAAGCCGAATTAAGGCTCTTAAACTGGCATAATAAAGATCTGCTGACCGATTCTGTACCTGGAATAAGTACAGAAAGGGCCTATAATGAATTGCTGAAAGGCAAAAAATCTAATACTGTTATTGTAGGAATAATCGACTCGGGAGTTGATACCGACCATGAAGATATAAAAGACAATGTCTGGGTAAATACGAAAGAAATAGCCGGCAACGGGGTTGATGATGACCAAAATGGATACATTGATGATATTAACGGATGGAGTTTTCTAA
>JANYCH010000074.1 GCA_025360395.1 Cytophagales bacterium
TTTGTAAGTTCTATTGGCATATCTCTGGCATTTGTTGGGATATTATTTTTATCAATAGCCTCGAACGATTCAGGCCATATTCAGCTATCTGTAACATATATGATGGAAAATGCTTCCAGGCTGGAGCCAATCTGGATGAAGGTTTGTTTTATTCTGATCCTAACAGGATTTAGCGTAAAAATGGGGGTGGTTCCATTCTTTACAGTAGATATTGATGCAAAAGATGCCGCACCTTCACATATTGGTGCATTATTTTCAGGAGGATTGATGAATGTGGGATTTGTCGCAATTTTCCGTTTTTACGAAATATTTGCTAAAACATCAATACAACCCTGGATGGATAAAGTGCTGCTTATTACAGGCTTTTCCTCCATATTCTTTGCTACAGTTTATATATTAAAAGTTAAACATTTAAAACGCCTTTTTGCCTATTCAAGTGTAGAACATGCAGGTTTGGCATTATTAGCATTGGCTTCCGGTGCGATTGGATACTATGCTGTAATCCTCCATTTGATACTTCATTCACTAACTAAAGCAAGTATATTTTTTCAAATCAGTCAGATTGAAAGTGTTTACAGAGATAGAAACATTGAAAATATCGGAGGCTATTTCAAGCATAACCCCATAGGAAGTGTAGTTCTTCTTTTAGGATTTTTATGTGTTACTGCCATGCCTCCCTCTGGAATGTTTATCAGTGAATTTATGACCTTTAAGTCACTGATATCTAATGGCTTGCTTCCTATTGCTATTATCCTTTTTATATTGCTATCCTTTATATTTTATGCTATTGGAAAAGATGTTTTACACGTGCTGTTTTTTCTTCCAATGAAATCAAGCGCTGTCTATTATGAAAAAGTCCATCCTATGGAATCAGCCTCACAGATTTTGATGCTCCTAGCTGTAATTTATGTGGGAGTAAATCCTCCTGAGGTTTTAGAAGAGGTTATTAGATATGCAATACGCAACCTTCAATAATGGAAAAGATGAGTTTCTTAGCTGTTAACAATAATCAAACCATTCATCTAAAGAACATTCCTATACTTGAATATGGAGAATTTATAAGTGGAATAAAGGAATTGATGGCAAACCATAATAATCATTGTGCAAGCTATTTTGGATTCCCTGAAAAAAACCTAACCTATCAGTTTATTGCATTGATTGCTGATGACGGGGAGGGGGATATTAAAATCTTATCATACATTCTTGAAGATCCTGCAAATCAACAAGTCGAATCACTTACAAAGGAAATACCAGCTTTTCATATTTTTGAAAGGGAAATCCATGAAAATACCGGCCTTGGTTTTATAAACCATCCTTGGCTAAAGCCGGTGAGATATGCATGGAACAGGACTGATAAAAGGAAGAATTTAACAAATTATCCGTTTTATAAACTTGACGGAACAGAAAGTCATGAAGTAGGATTAGGACCTATCCATGCAGGCGTAGTTGAACCTGGCCATTTCCGGTTTTCTTGTTATGGCGAAACAGTCCATCACCTGGAGGTCCATTTAGGCTATCAGCATAGGGGAGTAGAAAGTCTTTTTTTAACAAAAAAATCTCTTCTTCAAAGGACCATATTATCAGAATCTATTACGGGGGATACAGTTGTAGGCCATACAATCGCTTTTGCCAGAAATATGGAGTTATTGTATGGGATTGAGGAAAATCAAAAACTAGCCCTCATGCGGACTATAGCCTCTGAATTAGAGCGGATTGCTGCACATGTTGGTAATCTTAGTTCTGTTTGCCAGGATATAGCTTACCAATTAGGAAGTTCAGTTTTTGGGGCATTAAGAACTTCAGTAATTAACTATTTTGAATGGTGGTGTGGTAACAGGTTTTCAAAAGGATTGATAAGAACAGGATATAACCCTTATTCATTCACAACTGAACTTAGGGAAAAGCTTATGAAAATGTTGGACGATTTCGAATTGAAATACGTAGAAATGTCTAATGCCATGTTCAGGTTACCAAGCGTTCAATCACGGTTAGAAAAAACAGGAACTGTAACAAAGGAACAAGCCAAAATAATAGGATCTGTTGGTTTGGCTGCAAAAATTACTGGTATTCCAAGGGACATCCGTAATTCTCATCCCTATGGATATTATAAAAACGTATTTTATATGCCAGCAATAGGAAAAACCGGAGATGCTATGGCGCATACGTTGGTGCGTGATCAGGAAATAAAAAAATCTCTAAGGTTGATAAGGTATCTTGTAGATGATTTTGAAAAGCATGAAAAACTTGACTGTGATGTCAGACCTGATTTGAAAAGGAAAAAAATGGAACCTTCAACCTTATCTATTTCTTTAACAGAAGGATGGAGAGGAGAAATTTGTCATGTAGCAGTTACAAATGAAGAAGGGGAGTTAGCAGCCTACAAGGTAAAAGACCCGTCAATTCACAATTGGTTTTCACTCGCACTTGCCTTAAGAGGAAACGAAATATCTGATTTTCCAGTCTGCAATAAAAGTTACGACCTGAGTTACTGTGGGTTCGATTTGTAGTATTTATGGTAGTATGAAATATTAAGTATCAAGTTAGGTTATCAAGTATTAATGAAGGCAACAATTATTTATTATTAATTAAAACCGTGTTTTTCGATACTTATAAAATACTACGGCATCAGGGAAAACAATTTATCCCTGATATAACCAAAGCGGTATTGCCAACATTGTTCAGAGGAAGGCCAGAGATCTCTGATGAGGCTTGTTCTGATGGTTGCAGTGCTTGTGCGGATGTTTGTCCAACTGAGGCAATTCTGCTTGATCCTGTTAGATTGGATGTTGGTAAATGTGTGTTTTGTAAAGAATGCGTTTGGGCTTGCTACAAGGATAAATTCTCCTTTACGAATGATTATAAAATTGCAACTAACGTAAGGGAAAGACTGATTATTGCTGAAGGAGTTATAGATCCAATTAAGCTAGATGTTTTAAAAGTAAGAAAGGAAATTGTAAAATTTTTTGGTCGTTCTTTAAAATTAAGACAGGTTTCAGCTGGAGGTGACAATAGTGGTGAAATGGAACTGAATGCTTGCAGTAATGTTAATTTTGATATGGGTAGGTGGGGAATTGAATGGGTCGCTTCACCCAGGCATTCGGACGGGATAGTTATAACTGGCCCAATAACGGAAAACATGTCAGAAGCATTGCAAATATGTTATGATGCCATTCCCATCCCTAAAATTATTATACTCGCTGGTACAGATGCAATAAGCGGTGGGATATTTGCAGACAGCCCAGCTATCAACAGAAGCTTTTTAGATAATCACCATGTGGATTTATATGTCCCGGGAAATCCACCCCACCCACTTACTTTTATTAACGGGGTTTTAGAAATGATAAGGGCAAAATATTAATCTAAAGAATTTCAAGCAATTCCTTTATATTTTTTATTTCAAAAGTTACTACCTCTTTGTGTTCTACCTGGTAAGGATTAAAATAAACACAATCCATCCCAAAGCTTTTAGCTCCCAGTACATCTGCCTCAAGGTCATCACCTATCATGATAGAGTCTTTTGCCATACAACCTGCCTTTTTAATGGCAAAATCAAACATAAGTCCGTGTGGCTTTTTATATCCTGAATGCGAAGGAGTTGTGATTGTCTGGAAAAACTTTTTCAAAGATGTTGTTTCTACTTTCTGTAAAGTAGTTTCTTCAAACCCATTGCTTATCAGATGCAAAAAATACTTCTCTTTTAGAATTGTCAGAACTTCAATAGAATTAGGGAGTAAATGTGGCTTTGTTGGACAAACTTTCAGATATAATTCTGATAATTCAATACTTAGCTTTTCGTCCTTTATATTGTGCTCAGAAAGCGCCAAATCGAAACGAAGTGAACGGAAAGCATCTTTACCTAATAAATCTTTATGGTATTGGTCCCATACCCATCGGTTAGCTTTTTCAAATGATCTATAAAGGTCGATCGCAGAGTTAATCCTTTGTTGTAAATTAAGCTTTTGATATATTTCTGTAATGGTTTCTTCAGAATTTCTTTCAAAGTCCCAAAGTGTGTGGTCAAGGTCAAAAAATATGTGTTCGTATTTTTTCAAGAAAGCCTGTTAACGCTTGAAGGATATTTTCTCTGGGTCATTTTATAAGCTGCAAGTTCCCGGTTTGAAAACAGTATATTATAAGTCTGGATATCATTTTTCAATACCTGGTCAGAACTTAAGCTTTCTATGTAAACAGTTAATTGTTGTGCAAATTTTGGATTTAGATAATAAAACGTCCATTGTCCTTTTTTACGGAGAGTTAAAAGAGAAGAATGTTTCAGGTAAATAAGATGCCTTGAAGATTTTGTCTGGGTATAATCCAAAACCAGTTCCAAATCCGAAATACACATTTCACCAAATTTTACAATCAGGTTCAAAATCCTCAATCTGGCTTCATCGCTCAGTGCCTTAAACATTTGAGTTGCAAACTCTAAATTGTATAGATTTGTTTCTGCCAATTTATGGGATTTAGGTAATGGAGGATGGGTAATAGCCAAAAGCTGATTTTAGGCAAAGTTACTACTGTAAAGTAATGAGTAAAGCCAAACGCTTTTACCCATTACCTATTGGCCATTACCCATTAGCTTTTAAATATGTAATGCCCTGTTCTCCGTAGCTGCCAAACATGCTTCTTTCATTGCTTCAGTATAAGTCGGGTGCGCATGAGACATTCTTGAGATATCTTCAGCTGAAGCACGGAATTCCATTGCCACGACAGCTTCAGCAATCATATCTGCAGCTCGTGGCCCAA
>JANYCH010000099.1 GCA_025360395.1 Cytophagales bacterium
TTTGACCTTTAAATGATAAAAACTCTTCCATGCCGAAATTGTGTTAACCAAAGAAAGTTACGAAGATTTTAGATAAACGCAATTATCTGGGCTCTACTAAAACTTTAATTATTTATATTTGAAGTTTAATAGAATGGCATCGTTTTTTCTAATATCTAACAAACCTTATTTAACAGACTTATCATGAAAAAGCTACTTACAATATCATTTATATCAGTATGTGGATTTGCCTCCCTTGGCCAACCAATTATTACAAACAATAAAAATACTGCTTCTGACACCATGTCTTTTACTTCAGACCCAATCATGACAAGTTACACCGATTCTTCCCAGTTTTCCGCTTATGGATTTGTACCTGAAGAAACTGACCAACCGGGAAAGGGAAATAAAAAAAGATTTAAACGAAGTGCTTCCTCCTCGTCTTCCAAATCAAGCAGAAGAACAAGTGCTTCTAACAGAAGAAGATAAGACAGAGTTCAGGAATTTGAATAAAACTGTAAAGCTTAAAAGCTTTTGCACTTTTATTATTCATTGAGGCATCCGGATTGCACCTCCAATTAACACAAACCTGTTATAGTCTTCATAAAAAAGTGTACTTCCTGTAGAAGCACTTAATTGAATGTTCTGTGTTATATAATAAATGACTCCAGTATCAATATTGTGTTGTGGATGAATTTCTGGTGAAAATTGACCAAAATATTCAAAAAATGCCATCCAGTTTTTGGTGATTTCATATCTTAACGAGCTGGTTCCCTGATAGGTAAAATCATAATCAAAGGCATTCCACTTAACACCTGTGTTAATATCTAGAGAAACTTCTCCAATCTCTTTTTCATAAGCCACATTTAAAATAGGCGACCATTTCATTTGTTTATCTTGTGTTTTTGAAGTTAGAGGCACTTGCATTGTATATACAAAACTTATATCAGGCAAATTTTTATGAGCTTCCAGTAACTTTACTTTTGATCCTACAGCCAAAGGATAAATACCCTGTCCTGTTTCTTCAGTAAAATAGTCTCTTTTTATGCCTTCTTCCACTATTATTCGAAGTTCGCTGACCTTTAGGACGCCAATTCTTAATAAAGAAGAATTTATGAGAGCCGGGTCTTCTTCAGCAAATGAATTGTAATAAAAACCAGATTCTAACTGCACCTGACCTGGTTTTATGACATTTGTACCATCGGTTTGGTCGGGCCTGTCAGAATCAATCCTGTCTTCCTGACAGTAAATATTATTGAAACAAAAAAGTAAAACAGCAATTCCATATAATCTCATAGAACTAAACTAAATTAATTATGCCAAAACATCTTCAGGTATGATATTGATGAAATAAATTATTAAGTTAGGGAACCAATGAAGCTTTTTAACTGCCATCACTGTGGCAATACTCTGTATTTTGAGAACTATTCCTGCCTGAAATGTAAGAATGATTTAGGTTTCGATCCTAAAAACCTGACGTTGGTTACTTTAAAAAGAACAACTTATTTGTCCGAATTTCAGGAAATTAACGGTCAGGGAAGATTTTTCAGGTATTGTGCCAATGCGAAACAAGGCGCTTGTAATTGGTTAATTCAGCTTCCCAATACTAATAGTCTTTGTATAGCTTGTGAATTAAATTCAACTATTCCCGATTTGTATATTCCTGCCAATGTAAAATCATGGCAGAATATCGAAATAGCCAAACACAGGCTAATTTATTCGCTTCTAAGACTTAAACTTCCGGTTATTAATAAAGTTCAAAATCCTGTTCAAGGATTATCGTTTGAATTTAAAGCAGAACTTTATCCGAACCAAACAGTAACTACGGGTCATTTTTTAGGAGTGATTACGTTAAATATCAAAGAAGCTAATGAAGTTGAAAGGATTCGGCATCAGCTGGACCTGGGGGAAAAATACAGAACACTACTGGGTCATTTAAGGCATGAAATCGGACATTATTACTGGGACCTACTTATTAAAGACTCAGACAAATTAAATAGTTTTAGAATTTTATTTGGAAATGAAAATGTTCATTATACCCAGTCATTGAAAACATACTACAAGAGTACTCCTCCCTCCAATTGGAAAGAAAATTTTATAAGTATCTATGCAACAGCACATCCTTGGGAAGATTGGGCAGAAACGTTTGCACACTATCTTCATATGATGGATACGTTGGAAACTGCTTATGCATTTGGATTGGCAGTTGGGGCCGAGGAAGTGAATAATAATAATTTTAAAGCGGGCTTAAGGGACGATCCATATGAAATTGCAACTTTTGATAAGATTGTGGATACCTGGTTACCGATAACTTTTGCATTAAATAGCCTGAATAGAAGCATGGGGTATCAGGATTTTTATCCTTTCCATATTTCAACCTCTGTAATAGAAAAATTAAGTTTTATACACAATATGTGTAAAGAATTGAAAATTAAAGCATAAATAAAAACCAGCTATGGCATTGTTTTTTATTTATTAGGAAAAAACAACTCAGATGAACAGGGCAATAATAATTTCGACGATTTTATTAACATCTTATTTATCAATGGGGCAGTCCAAAGATTCAGTTTTGCTTCATGCAAAAACGAAAGTATTAAAGGATTCTACTAAAATGGTTATTGACCCAAAAGAAAAAACAGTCTCAGAAACTGAAATTAAAACTATGAATCACTCTAATGTGTCAGTGATTAAATCCCAACCAAAGGTTTATGGTGCTGATGTAAACAAAGGAGATTTTCGCCATCCTTCTAGTGCTGCATTCCGAAGGAAGAACAGTAACCTGTAAAAAAGGAGCACTTTAGCTCCTTTTTTTTATGACTCAATTTTTACAACTATTCCTTCATCACCACTTAATTCTATGTTCCCTGAAATTTTTTGGCCTTCTAGTTCCATCGAAGTTGACGCCATGATAATTCCTGACAACATTTCATACGAAGGTTTATAATAACAGGGTCTGTGACTTAAATTCAACAATACAAGAAAATTATCTCCTTCCCATTTTCTAGTAAAGGCTATCATTTGATTATCAGCATATAATGGTCTGTAATCTCCGTTTCTCAGAGCTGGTTCACTCTGTCGTAATTGTATCAATTTTCTGTAGTAATTCAAACATGAGGTTTTATCTTTTTTCTGGGTTTCTACATTTACAACCTTGTAGTTTTTGTCAATTCTCAGCCAGGGTTTAGCAATCGAAAATCCGGCATTAGGATTCCCACTCCATTGCATTGGAGTTCTTGATGGATCACGGCTAAGGTTTTTATCAGGCATGTTAAGTCCTTGGGGGTCTTGTATTTCTGCAAATGGAATAGGTACATCTCTCATTCCAATTTCGTCCCCGTAATAAATTGTTGGGGTACCTCTCAACGTTAAAAGAAGCATAGCAGCGACCTTTGCCTGGTCTAACCCTACTCTGCTTGTAATACGGGGCTGATCATGGTTACCTAAAACCCAATTAGGCCAGGCCTTTTGTGGCAATGCACCTTCATATTCGCTTATTGCATTTGATATTGCAATAGCATTCCAGGGCAAGGTGAGCAATTGAAAATTAAATGGTAAATGTGCTCCTTTGCTGTCATATCCATAATATGCTACCAATTTGTGAATCGGGAGGTAAATTTCTCCTATCATCATCCTGTCGTCGTATTCATCAAGAACACGGCGCATTTTATGCACTATATCGTGAACTTCTGGCTGGTCTGTGTTAAATACATGTAAAACCTGCTCACATGTTGCCATATGTGGTTTATAATCAGGGTTAATAGGATTGTCAATTAAGTCGGCATGTTTTATCATGTGCCACATGACATCCACTCTGAAACCATCTACACCTTTGTCCAGCCAGAAACGCATCATATTAAACATGGCATTTTGGACGTCTGGATTTCGCCAGTTCAGATCTGGTTGTTCTTTGAGAAAGGCATGATAATAATATTGGCCTGTCAATTCATCCCATTCCCAGGCAGGGCCTCCAAACTGAGCTAACCAATTATTGGGTAGATTTCCATCCTGGCGACCATTCTCCCAGATATACCAGTTTCTTTTTGGATTGTCTTTTGAAGAGCGGGATTCTATGAACCACGGGTGCTGGTCTGAGGTATGATTAGGCACGAGGTCTAATATAAGTTTCATGCCTCTTTTATGTATTTCTGCCAGCAATTGATCAAAATCCCTAATTCCTCCAAACAGAGGATGTATATCCTGATAATCAGAAATATCATAGCCAAAATCAGCCATAGGAGACGGGTATATGGGAGAGATCCATACCACTTTTATTCCCAACCATTGTAAATAATCCAGTCTTGAAATAATACCCTGTAAATCACCCACACCATCTGAATTACTATCTTGAAATGACCTTGGATAAATCTGGTAAATAACTTCCTTTTGCCACCAAAGATGTTCCTGTTGCTGCATAATTAAATTTTGTCATTTTTGGAAAAAGAACATGCCAGCGTTTTACCCTACACTGATATCTACAATTGCTCATAAATAAAGTTGCAGTTTGTTCCATATGCTGTTCTTCCTAAACTTAAAAGTAATACACCTGCCAATAGTATAACAGGGTAATTAAACTTTCTGTTGTTGGGGAACTTGAAAAAAAATGCTGAATTGCTAAAAAGCAAAAATGGAATTAAGCTCTTTCGAAGACCGATTTATAAAGGTTAATATACATAGCAGAAATTTTTCTGGCGGAAAATCTATTAGTGTTGGCTTTTCCCTTTTGGATAAGTGCCTCCCTTAAGTCAGCATTGTAAATTAAATCTAAAACCGCTTTTCTGATAGAGTCAATATCGTACGGGTCCACTAAAAGTGCCGAGTTCCCTGCAACTTCATTCATTGGTGCAATATCGGAAGTAATAACCGGTCTTCCTGTTAGTTGGCCTTCAAGAATAGGCATTCCAAAACCTTCGTAAGTAGATGCAAACAAAATAATATCTGCTTCTTTGTATTTTACTGCCATTCGCTCATTACTTATTCCTTTTTCATTGATATAGTGAATGCCATTCACTGTTAAGCAGGCTTTTTGTTTTTCATTTAAAGGGCCAATTATTTGTAAAGTGCAGGGAATATCTTTCAAGGCAGCTACCACCCTTTCGAGATTTTTATTTGGAGTTGTTCCTACGTGTAAAATTGTTGGTTGAAGGTCATTAAATTCTTTTACGGAAAATTTAAAAATATCCTCTTTTACAACAGTTGGGATTATTTTAATCCTGTCTTCGGGAAACTTTATATTAGTAAGGATTTCTTTCTTAGTTGCTTCTGAAATACAGGTAATATAAGCACACCGCCTCGAAGGCAATGTAAGCCAGAAAAATTTCAGGACCGCTCTGGCAAGTGGTGAAGGATGCTTTAAAAATACGCAATCGTGAATTGTTAGAATGCTTCTGCTTTTATTGAAAAAAAGATTGATATAATGTACATCACCTGTAATGTGATTAATATCCCTCTGACGAAATGCAGCTTCGAAAATATTATAGATTCTAGGAAATAAGCCCTGGCTAACGTATTTGCAAATGGATACTTCCACATCAAATCCTGCTCTGACCATTTCATGCCTTATAGCTTCAAAACTGTTCTCAATGCTGAAATATCTTAATGAAACAGGTTTACGTTGAAAGTGAATAATTTTCAAAGGGTAATGCTTTAGTTAGGTCGAGAATTCAATATCTTGCATTTTAACCATAATGCACTGAAAAGCAAAATAATAGCCCCTGAAATATCAATGCCAACGTCTATAACCCTGGGCCTTCTTTCAGGTACAAAACTTTGATGGAATTCATCTAGTCCACCTAAAACTGCAATTGCAATGACAGCCACAAGCCAATAAGTTTGTTTATGGTAATAGAAATCTGGTTTTATAAGCCAATAAATTAAAGTGGCCTGAATACCAAACATGAAAAAGTGTGCAGAAGACCTGAAAACGAAATTCAATTTTTCTGTCAGGACATATGAATTGAAATCAGGATTTGTATTTTTTGAGATAATTTCCGCGATTGTATCTTTAGTATTATTTCCAGCAGCAAATGGCAGTTCAGTCAGAAAAAAAATAAACCCGTACCAAAGTACGGGTAAAATTATTCTGAATTGTAAAGGGGCTTTTTCAAATACTATCACGCAGCCTGCAAATTGATGTATTTGGAGTTTTCAAATTTTTCTTTTGCATAGTCCTCATCAACTTCCACCTCTTTCACATCGTCTACTGAAGGTAATTCAAACATGGCATCGGTCATAATAGCCTCACAAATTGAACGAAGTCCTCTTGCTCCTAATTTGAAACTTAATGCTTTGGTTACTATATAATCTAATGCTTCATCTGTAAAGGAAAGGCTTATACCTTCAAGTTTCAATAACTTTTGATATTGTTTAACAAGGGCATTTTTAGGCTCAGTCAGGATCTTTTTAAGGGTATCACTATCAAGAGGGTCTAAATGTGTCAATACCGGCAACCTTCCAATTAATTCAGGAATAAGACCAAAGGACTTAAGATCCATGGCACTTATATATTTCAACAAATTATTTTTGTCAACGGGTTGCTCAACATCTCTTGAAGTTTTAAATCCAAGAGGTTTTGTATCAAGCCTTTGTGCAATTTTCCTATCAATTCCTTCAAATGCACCACCGCAAATGAAAAGGATGTTTTTAGTATTTACCTGGATCATTTTCTGATCAGGATGCTTGCGGCCTCCTTGTGGTGGAACATTGATGATGCTTCCTTCCAGCAATTTTAATAAAGCCTGCTGAACACCTTCACCACTCACATCACGGGTGATGGATGGATTATCACTTTTACGGGCAATTTTATCAATCTCATCTATGTAAACTATTCCTCTTTCTGCAGCAGATACATCATAATTTGCCGCCTGAAGTAACCTTGTTAAAATAGTTTCGACATCTTCTCCAACATAACCAGCTTCAGTAATGACAGTTGCATCAGCTATACAAAAAGGAACTTCCAGTATTTTAGCAAGTGTACTTGCAAGATAAGTTTTCCCCGTACCTGTTTCACCCACCATGATAATGTTTGATTTTTCAATTTGAACATCGTCATCTGTTTGTATGTCTTTCTGCGTTAATCTTTTAAAATGATTATACACAGCTACTGAAAGGACTTTTTTAGCCTCATCCTGTCCAACTACATATTGGTCAAGGTGAACTTTCATATCCCTTGGTTTTATTAATTTTAAATTGCTGGAGAATTTTTTCTTTGGCGAAGAATCCTGTTTTAAATGTTCTTTAACGATGTTATGGGCTTTTTCAGCACATTGATCACAGATATTAGCTTCAACTCCAGATACAAGTATAGCTACGTCTTTTTTATTCTTACCGCAAAAATCGCAACGATTATTGGACATCATATTTCTTTAAATTAACCTATAATCCTGAATTGAAAAGCTTAAACATACCTAAAGACTGATATTATCAGCCTTTAGGTAATTATTCTATAATTTTCGTTCCAAGACTTCATCTATAAGGCCATAAGCTTTGGCCTCGTCTGCTTTCATCCAGTAATCTCTATCAGAATCTTTCCAGATTGTATCGTAGTCTTTACCTGAATGTTTGGCAAGGATCTCGTATAATTCTTTCTTTAATTTTTGAATTTCTCTTGCTGTGATCTCAATGTCAGAAGCCTGGCCTTGTGCACCACCTAATGGTTGGTGTATCATTACCCTTGCATGAGGAAGGGCAGAACGTTTGCCAGCCTGACCTGCAGTTAATAATACAGCTCCCATAGAAGCAGCCAAGGAAGTACAAATTGTACTTACATCAGGCGTTACAAACTGCATAGTGTCATAAATGCCCAG